>NZ_JAAUWR010000012.1:0-153960 GCF_014694495.1 Aliivibrio sp. S10_S31
TCTATCTGAATCTCGAAAGTGGCGGAGGGATAGGGATTTGAACCCTAGAAGGGCTATTAACCCTTGCCGGTTTTCAAGACCGGTGCTTTCGACCACTCAGCCATCCCTCCAACGCGGTGAATAATAGTAATCTTTAGTTTTTAAGTAAAGTACTTTTTTGAAAAAAGAGTTTAAGCGTTTAAAAAATAAACGTTATTCTGCATTTTTTTCGACATCGACTAAATAATCGCCTTCTAACCAGTTGCGACCAATAAGTAATTTATAGTCGAGCTTACTGCGATCACGTAAGTTAACGGCTACTTTCTTTTCTTCACCATTGAATCGTAAATGCATGCGTACTGCGTATCGACGTTCTACACCTTGTGCATTTCGGATTTTGCTTACTTTAATGATTCGTCCAGTATGTTCTGTTGCAACGTTGTCTTCGTTATAAGTTGTGAACTTAACAGTATCACCAAGATGATCACGCATATCATCACTTTCATCTTCTTGGTTTATTATTTGGATATTGGTTGCGTGAATTGACGTTGTTGCTGCACCTGTATCGATACGAGCTTCATAATCGGTATTAAGTTCATCAACGTGAATAGTTTCAATTTGTCCAACAATGGTTTTATTTGAACAACTTTCATGAGCAAAAACAGAAGATGATAGTAACAATAGGCTAATAGATAAAATGGCTTTGTTCATAACAACCTTTATGTAAGTAAAAATAAAGTTCAATAAGGATGAAGTGTAGACGTTTATTTTGGAAAGGAGTTCAGGTTTGTGTAAAAAGTTTGAATAGTAAATATAAAAAAGGCGATAACTATCGCTATCGCCTTAAGAGTTTTTTTAATCTTGTACTTCTTGTTGCTGAGAACGGTTTTTATAAATAGAACCGATGATCGCTAAGGTAATGATTGCAACGATCGTTAATAATGAGATGACCGTTGGAACTTCGTATTTTGTACCAACCAAGAACATTTTTATACCGATAAAGCTCAGTATGAATGCCAATGCAGGTTGCAGGTAGCAGAACTTATCAAGCATACCTTGAAGAACAAAATACAATGAACGTAGACCTAATAGTGCAAACACATTTGCAGCAAACACTAAGAATGGCTCTTGTGTAATCGCAAAAATTGCAGGTATTGAATCCAAAGCGAACATAATATCGGTAAACATAATTACAATAACCACTAGTAATAGAGGTGTTGCAATTGTTTTTCCGCTTACTTTAGCAAACAGTTGATTGCCATGGTATTTGTCATCAAATGGGATGTGCTTTTTAAAGAACATAACCAATTTTGATGATGCAAAATCACTGTTTTCTTCTGTATCTGCAAACCACAACTTCACACCAGTAATGATTAGGAATACAGCAAAGATGTATAGGATCCAGTGGTACTGAGCTAATAATTCAGCGCCAACAAAAATCATCACTGCACGTAAAGCAAGGGCACCAATAATACCCCATAACAGAATACGTGGACGACTTGACTCTGGAACGGCGAATTGACTAAAAATTAATGCGAAAACAAAAAGGTTATCGACACTTAGCATTTTTTCAAGCAAATAGCCGGTAAGGAAAGCAACACTAGCATCGGTGCGTGTATAACTACTTTCTGGAGCCATTAATGGCCAGTAAAGATAAATGACAGCACAAAAAATAAATGCAAGAACAAACCAGAATAAAGACCAAACTAATGCTTTTTTAAGGCTTGGTGTATCTTTTCTTGTTTGAAATAGATCAAGAGCGAACATAGCGAGAACAACGAAACCAAAAAGTTCCCAAGTTAACGGTGACATAAGTATTCCTTAAATAGAGGCGAAAGGAATAGGCATGAATAAAGAGCATAGACCTTCCACCACAAACAATAAAAATTAATGTTATGGTTTTGGTCTTGTCAAAGCGATTGGCAACCTTTGCCCACTTACAGATACCGGAAGCCGAAGCTTCGGGATGACGATATCTGAACAAGATTAAGTATTAAATCTTGTGACTACTCCCCAATGATCTGGATAGTAATCCCGATCTTTAAATAATTCAAACAAAAAATAGTCGTAGGAAATTTATTTATCGAGAAAATTGATAATAAGCTGAAAATTAGGAGGAAATCACAAACTTTTTTTTATGTTTTTAACATTTATGTCGATAATAAAAAAGGTAACTAAATTTAATAGAATATGGTGTCGGATGAATTGGATTCAAATAGCAGTCGTAGGATTGTTAATTTTACTCGCAATTGTATGTATCAACTTTTTCTTTGCGAATCAAAAACAGAAGAAAATAGAAAAAAGAAAAGAGCTTGAAGAGAGCTCTTATCGTCGTGCGCTTGCAGAAGCTCGAGCAGCAGAAAGACAAGAGCGGGTATATAAAGCGCAAACCGGGCATATTTCAACTCAACTCTTTTTAGCTAAAGAAGCAGAAATGAGTAATTTTGAAGAAGCGCTACATTGGTATGAAATGGCAGCCAATTTAAACAACAGTATTGCTATTCGTTCTGTTATTCGTTTATGTGATAGTCGTCGTGATAACCCTGAATTAAGAGAGAAATCGACATTTTGGGGGAAAGTGGTTGCGGCTGAAGAAGGTGGGCCTGAGGATAAATTAGCGCTTGGCATTGCGTTTTTACAAGGTAAAGGCGTTGAGGCCAATATTGAAAAAGGCATTGCGTTGATAACAGAAGCAGCAGAAGCTAATCATATCCCTGCACAATTGTTTATTGCCGATTGGTATGTTGCAGAAGCTAACCCGCAACCGAATGCAAAATTAGCCGCGGAATGGAATCTACGAGCAGCGATGCTTGATAATGTTGAAGCGCAGATCCGTATCGGTAAGCAATACGCTGAAGGAAGAGGTGTTGCTGTGGATCCGAAGAAAGCAACATATTGGTTAGAAGTTGCAGCTGAATCTGGTGATGCTAAAGCGCAATATTTCGCTGGTGAAATGGGGGCAGATACCAATGAAAAAGGTAATTCAATAGCCTATATCTGGTTATGGCTTGCTGCTAAAAATGGCATTGAAGCCGCAGTTTCTCGACGAGATCATGTCGGGCATTTAGTCGGGGTTGATGCGGTAATTGGCTTACAAAGCATGGCAAAACCACTTTATGAAAAAATGAGTAAAGGTAAGCTTAAAAAGCACGCCATTATTAAATCTTTGGATAAGCTGTATCAACGAGAAAGTTATTTTCCTGATGAAAATGAATTTATGGTTGGAGAAGAGTCAAATACTTCAGCTACTGAAAATGAGATTACAGCAGACAATGTAGAAGATGTGGTTTCAGTAACTGAGAAAAAAGAAGAAACAAAAGAACCGATGAATTTTAGTCAAACTAAAATGGATAGTGGGGCGAAGTTTTAATTCTACATATGTAAAAGGAGCGCAAGGTGCGCTCCTTTTTTATATGTTTAATAAAAGAGAGTTAATTATTCATTTCAAATAAAATAGGGCAATGATCACTCAGTTGATATTTTTTGACATCGGCTTCCGTAAATTGTTGCTGAGTCACTTGGAAAGAACGATTCGAGATATTTGTAATGCCGTGATCGATCAAACGAGTGAATGTCGTGTACTTAGGCCAGTCTCGTTTCCATTGCTTAACTGTGCAACGAGCTTTTGTATCTTCAGTTAGTAATAATGGTGTATCAGAAGTATTACTCTTTATATTCTTCCATAACCAGCTTCTCGGATGCGCAAGAGTATGATTGAAATCCCCCAAAATTAGATACTCTTCATTATTGGCTTCACGAGAGTTAATCCATTCTATTACTTCATCAGTTTGTTGCTTTAACGTCGAACACGAATAATTTTTCTTTTTTTGTCCTAGACATCCAGATTTTAGATGCACAGATAAGAGGTGTACTGGACGTGATGGATTGCCTATATCAGCCACAATATAAGTGGCATAACGCAACTTGCTGGTTTTTTTCTTTGGTAATAATGAAAAATCATTAGGATCTATAACAGGGATTGACTGATGAACGGCGAAACCTGTGTATTGATTTATGTCGGTAAACTGAAGTTTTGAGTTTAAAGAACGATCAGAGAGGTAAATTTTATAATCATTTCCCACTATTCTTTGGATTGCTTCTTTTGAATCGACTTCTTGAAAAGCTAAAATTTTGCTATTGGATTGCGAAAAGTAAAAATTTAGCTGCTCAAAATCTTGTTGACTTCGATCTGATGAGCGAAATTTTTCAGAAGGCGAGAGCGTTAACCATTCCATATTCCATGTCGATAATGTGATCGCATAGCTTGAAAATGTACTAAAAGTAAGCATTAAAAAAATCAGTGTTCGAGTAATTCGTTGATTCATAAGTCCTCCAGAAATCGCAAGCAGTTTAATTAAAAATTTACCACTTAGCACACAAAAAAATGTTTCATTTTCATACATTGCAACGAAAGTGAGAACAATCTTAAAGCAGTGGTGAAAGTAGAATCACCCATAAAATTAGATTGATCTAGATCAAAGTATTTTATTCTCAGATCGAGCCTAATACACCACATCTTGTGTTGGCTAGTTCAACACCCCCACTATTTAGTATTTGGAGTCACTGTGAATATAACTGTAATCAAGCGAGATGGAAGTCGCGCAGCATATAAAAGTTCTCGTATAATTGACGCTGTAAAAGGTGCTTCAGAGCAGGTGACTCCTGAGATAGAGAGTTACGCTAAATTAGTTGCTCATGCTGTTGAGATTGCATTACAGGGACAACAAGAAGTGGGCATTCGCCAGATTCAAGAACTGGTTGAAAACGAATTAATGCAAGGACCACATAAAGTGCTTGCTCGTGCTTATATTGAATATCGTCATGATAGAGATATTGCTCGTGAAAAAATCAGCGTACTAAATAAGGAAATTAGTGGTCTGATTGAACAAAGTAATGCTGAGTTACTGAATGAAAACGCAAATAAAGACGGTAAAGTGATTCCAACTCAACGTGATTTATTAGCGGGTATTGTTGCTAAGCACTACGCAACTCGTCATATTTTACCTCGTGATATTGTACAAGCTCACGAGCGTGGTGAGATCCACTACCACGATTTAGATTACGCACCATTTTTCCCAATGTTTAACTGTATGCTAATTGATTTAAAAGGCATGTTAACTGGTGGCTTTAAAATGGGTAATGCGGAAATTGATACACCAAAATCAATCGCAACCGCAACTGCCGTAACTGCACAAATTATTGCACAAGTAGCAAGTCATATTTATGGCGGAACTACGATTAACCGTATTGATGAAATTTTAGCGCCTTACGTAACTGTGAGTTATGAAAAAGCGTTAAAGCTTGCTGAAAAATGGGGCATTCCTGATGCTGAAGCTTTTGCTCAAGCTCAAACAGAAAAAGAATGTTATGACGCATTCCAATCGCTTGAATACGAAGTAAACACATTACATACAGCAAACGGACAAACACCATTTGTAACATTCGGCTTTGGTTTAGGTACGAGCTGGGAATCAAAACTGATCCAACGCTCTATTTTAGAAAACCGTATTGCAGGTCTAGGTAAAAACCGTAAAACAGCGGTATTCCCTAAATTAGTATTTGCTATTCGTGATGGTCTAAACCATAAAAAAGCAGATCCAAACTACGATATTAAACAATTAGCATTAGAATGTGCGTCAAAACGCATGTACCCAGATATCCTTAACTATGACAAAGTAGTTGAAGTAACGGGGTCATTTAAAACGCCAATGGGTTGTCGTAGCTTCCTAGATTTATATGAAGAGAACGGTGAGCAAATTCACGATGGTCGTAATAACCTAGGTGTGGTGAGCTTGAACTTACCTCGTGTTGCGATTGAAGCAAAAGGTGATGTAGATACATTCTATAAATTGCTTGATGAGCGCTTAGTGCTATGTCGTCGTGCGTTAGAATCACGTATTTCTCGTTTAGAAGGCGTGAAAGCTCGTGTTGCTCCAATCCTTTACATGGAAGGGGCGTGTGGTGTTCGTCTAAAACCAGATGATGACATCATTAATATCTTTAAAAACGGTCGTGCGTCTGTATCGCTTGGCTACATTGGTGTACATGAAACTATCGAAGCACTATTTGGTAGTGATGATCACTTATATGATAATGCTGAGCTTCAAGTTAAAGCATTAGAAATTATTCAGTACCTAAAAGACGCTGTTCAAGTATGGACAAAAGAAACTGGCTTTGGTTTTAGTTTATACGGTACTCCAAGTGAAAACCTATGTTCTCGTTTCTGTAAGCTTGATAACACACAATTTGGTGTGATTGATAAAGTGACAGATAAAGGTTACTACACAAATAGTTTCCATTTAGATGTACAGAAGAAAGTGAATCCATACGATAAGATTGACTTTGAAATGCCATACCCAGAAATCTCAAGTGGTGGTTTCATTTGTTATGGTGAATTCCCGAACATGCAACGTAACATCGAAGCATTAGAAAACGTATGGGATTACAGCTATACGCGTGTTCCTTATTACGGCACAAATACACCGATCGATGAGTGCTACGAATGTGGTTACACTGGTGAATTTGAATGTACAAGTAAAGGTTTCACTTGTCCTAAATGTGGAAACCATGACTCAACGAAAGTATCAGTAACACGTCGTGTGTGTGGTTATTTAGGTAGCCCTGATGCTCGTCCATTTAACTTCGGTAAACAAGAAGAAGTTCAACGTCGAGTGAAACATTTATAATGAACTATCACGTATATCATTCAATTGATGTGGTTAATGGACCGGGTACGCGTTGTACCCTGTTCGTTTCAGGTTGTGAGCACAACTGTAAAGGGTGCTATAACAAATCCACACTTAATCCAAATTCAGGACATCTTTTTACTAAAGAGCTAGAAGATAAGATTATTGCTGATCTGAATGATACACGTATTCCACGTAGAGGGTTGTCACTGTCGGGCGGCGATCCTCTTCATCCAATGAACTGTGAATCTATTCTTAAGCTAGTAAAACGTGTTAAATCTGAATGTGAAAGTAAAGACATTTGGATGTGGACGGGTTATACCTTAAGTGAGCTAAATCCAATACAAAAAGAGATCGTTGACTTAATTGATACGTTAATTGATGGTCGTTTTGAACAAGATAAGGCTGATCCATCATTAGATTGGCGTGGTAGCAGCAATCAGATTATTCATACATTCAATGTATTGTGAGAAAATTGTAAAAATCTAAACAATAAAACGTGATATTTTCCTATCTGAATGGTAACTTAAATACATTACAGATCATAAGGATATGAAAATATGCTGCAAAATATAGCGACTCCTGCTAAAGATCCCATTCTTTCTCTTTCTATCGAATATCGAGCCGATGATCGCGATAATAAAGTCGATCTCGGTATCGGTGTTTATCGTAACGATCAAGGTTTAACACCAATCATGAAAGCCGTAAGCGATTCGGCGAAATCTATTGCAGCAGAGCAAACCACAAAAGCTTATGTTGGTCTTGCTGGTTGTGAAGTTTTTAATCAAAGCATGGTTGATTTACTGTTACGTGACACCTCTGCTTATGAGCGTGTTTCTGCAATTCAAACTCCAGGTGCGAGTGGGGCTTTACGCATGCTTGCTGATTTAATTAAATCAACAGAACCTGATGCAACAGTTTGGATAAGTAATCCAAGTTACGTTAATCATCAACCAGTGATGGAAGCGGCAGGTCTTAAAGTTCGTCATTACACATATTTCAATCCTCTGACAAAACAGGTGGATAGCGAAGCTATGCTTGCTGACTTAGCAAAAGCGGGTCCTAAAGATATCATTTTACTGCACGGTTGTTGTCATAACCCAACTGGTGCAGATATTCGTCTTTCGGATTGGATTGCTATTACAGAGTTAGCATTAAAAAATGGTTTTATTCCTTTTGTTGATATCGCATACCAAGGATTTGGTGATGGATTAGAAGCTGATGCAGCTGGTTTACGATTTATGGCAGACCGTGTACCTCAAATGTTCATAGCAACATCGTGCTCGAAAAATTTCGGTTTGTATCGTGAGCGAACGGGGGCGGCTATGGTGATCGCAGGCAATATTGAGATAGCAATGAATGCTAAAGCGAAACTACTACAGATGGCTCGTGCAACTTACACTATGCCACCAGATCATGGTGCTGCGATTGTTGGTCGAATTTTAAATGATGAGCAATTAACGTTATCGTGGCGCACTGAATTGGATGAGATGCAAAAACGCTTAGTTGGTTTACGAACTAACTTATGTGAAGCACTGCGTAATGAAACGCAATCAGAGGCATTTGATTTTATTGAACAGCATAAAGGCATGTTCTCAGTAATTGGTTTTACGTCAGAGCAAATGGCATCTTTAAAATCAGAGCATGGTATTTACGCCGTTGGAGATGGGCGAATCAATATTGCAGGAATGCAAGAAAAACACATTGATTATATTGCTAAATCTGTTGCCTCTGTTGCAAATAAGTAACAGAAAAATTAGAGATATTAACTATACTAATGAAATATAACAGATAAACCGTAAAGGAAAACGAATGAAGATAACTAAAAAATGGTCAACGTTACTTTTACCTATACTACTTGCTGGTTGTATGTCGACGGCTACAACAACGTCGGAAACTGATGGAGCAACGAATCCATCGGTAGAGCAACCTGTTACTCCAGAAACAAAGCCTGAAGTAAAACCAGAGCAAAAACCGCAAGTAGATCCTAAACCTCCAGTTAAACCAGAAGCAAATGAGTTAAAAACGGCGGATGGAAAATTGCTGTTAGGTGAAGAAGAATGGATTTACATTAAAGCCATTAATCACAATGCTAAAGCTCGTATAGATACAGGGGCAACAACGTCTTCTATTTCAGCTGTAGATATTGAAATGTTTGAGCGTGATGGTAAGGATTGGGTTAAATTTAAATTAGCTCATAATGAAAAAGAAACCAAAGAGTTTGAGTCTCCTGTATCTCGTATCGTGACAATTCGACAATCAAGTACAGAAAAACGAACTGATCGTCCTGTAATTGAAGCTTGGGTTCAAATTGGTGATTTAAAAACCAAAACTGAATTCACTCTGAATGATCGTACGCATATGACATTCCCTGTGTTACTTGGTCGAACTTTCTTTCGTGATGTAGCTGTTGTTGATGTCAGTAAAAAGTTTATTCAACCTAAAGTGAAAGTAGAGAAATAACGTGTTTTTCTACTGATACATTATTAATAAAAACGCCCACAATTATGTGGGCGTTTTTATTTTGCCATATCTAAAAGAGTTTATAAGTAGCAGCGTTTCGTTGCTCTCTGTGGATTTGAAGTTGAGCTATTTGCTTATAAATAACGTAATAGCGACTGATATTTGCAACATAGTGAACAGGCTCTTTACTTACGTATTTTCTTGCCATTATCTCGACGTTATTGAACCAAATATTAGGGTCATATCCATGTTTTATTGCCATTCTACGCATTTTACGAACATTTTCCGGACCTGCATTATAAGCAGCTAAAGAAAAGTACATTTGGTTCTCTTCTGTTATCTCTGGTTTTAAAAAGTAACGTTTATGTACAAAGTTCATATACTTAACACCGGCATGGATGTTGTTTTCTAGCTCTCTAAAATTTTTGATATTTATGTAAGGTTCTTTGGCTGTTTTAGGCAACACCTGCATGATCCCAACAGCACCCATGTGTGAGACAAGACGGTTATTGAATTTGGACTCTTGGTAAGCTTGAGCTGAAATCATTAACCAATCAAATTCATATTTATCCGCATATTGTTCAAAGAGCGCGGCTAAATTTTTAAATTGTTTTACTGTTTCAGGGTCTACTGCTTTTTTTAGCCACTTGGTGTTAGCAAGGTATTTCTTATAAATAACATTACCTAAAAAAGAGCCTTGTCGAATGGTTCTAATGTACTTGTTTACTGCTGTTTTTAATTGAGGGCTGTTTTTCCTCATTGCCCAACCAATATTGGCGTTTTCTCTAATCGGAAGAGTTTCATATATGGTGATATTCTTCATGACTTGAGACCAAAGACGAGATTTATGACTATCGATAACCGTAATTGGTAAAATATCTTGGTTGAGCATTTCCATTAATTCATAGTCTTGTAAGTTTTCTTCTAAGAATTGAACATTGATAGGGGAGATCCCTTGGGAAGATAACTGCTTATTAATTCGCTGTAAGCTCTCAAAATAGCTTGAGCTTGGTCTAACCCATACTTCTTTACCCGATAAATCTTCTAGAGAATCTAAAGGAGGTGTAGATGGTGAGCTAACGAGCCACTCTTGGCTATTGCTGATCACAGGATCACTAAAATCGACAAATTGAAGTCGTTGCGGGGTAATCGTTAGGTTAGCAACGGCAAGATCACCAAAGCCTCGTTCTAAAGCGGTAAATAAGTCATCCCGTGGGATAGGGATGACTTGAACATTAACGCGAATTTTATTTTTGCGTAAATGTAATTCGAAATGATGAAGAAATTCGGCAATGATCCCCTTCGGTTGCCCTTTTTCTATGTAGTAAAAGCCAAGATCAGCAGATACTAATACTCGTATCGTTCCTTTTTTCTCTAGTGCTTTCAAATCGCCAACATAAGGCGTTTGAGTTAACGGCGAAAGCTCTATTGCAAAAGCAAGCTGAGGAAGCAGTAATAATACCCAGAAAACGTGACGTAAACGATCCATGTTATGAGTCCTTGTTTAACAGTGTATTAACAATTTATGTTGAAATTAGCTGAAATTCAAGTCCTCTTCATTCTATGCTCTCGATTTATATTAGATATTATCAAAGTCGAATGTGGCTTTATTTAACGCATTACGTTGCTCTTTTTGTTCTTTTAACTGAACTATTTGTTTATAAATCACATAGTAACGACTTATGTTTGATACATAATGAACGGGTTCTTTACTGATATACTTCAGCGCCATTAATTCCACATTATTGAACCAGACATTAGGGTCATAGCCCTGTTCCTGCGCTTTTTTTCGAATGCGTCTTATTTTAGCTGGACCTGCATTATAAGCCGCCAATGAGAAGTAGAGTTGATTATCTGCTGATATTTCTGGTTTATCAAAATATCGTTTATGCACAAAGCTTAAATATTTAATACCTGCATGTATGTTGTTTTCTAAGGTATAAATATTGTCTATTTGTACATGCTTATCTTTTGCTGTGCTAGGTAGAACTTGCATTATTCCAACAGCGCCTTTATGAGATACGGCTTTATTATCCAATCTCGACTCTTGATAAGCTAAGGCTGAGGTTAGCTGCCAATCTAAGTTGTACATACTAGAGTAGTGTTTAAATATATCAGATAACTCGTAAAGCTTATCGATATTATCGGTTTGCAGAATTTTCGCTAACCATTTTTCGTCATTAAGGTATTTCTTATAAATCAAATTGCCTAGAAATGACCCTTTTTTTATTTTAGTAATGTACTGATTTACGACATTAGTTAGTTGAGGACTATTTTTTCGTACTGCCCAAGCGATATTAATATCTTGTTTTAATGGGAATTCTTCATGATATTGAATGTTAGGAATGATCTTTTTCCATAGTATTGCTCGATAGTTCTCTATTACGGTTGCTGGCAATAATTTATTTTCAACCATCTCAAGAACTTCATTATCACCTAATGATTCTTCCAAAAAATGAACATCCATAGGAGCCATATTATTTGATGTCAATTGTTCATTAATGTTTTGAAGTGTCTCAAAGTAACTGGAGCTGCCTTTTACCCATATCTCTTTACCTGAAAGGTCGGCTAGTTCAGTGATAGGGGCGTGTCCTTTAGCTGTGATTAGCCACTCTTCACTGTCTTTTATTGTGGGAGTACTAAAATCAATATGACGTAATCGAGCTTTGGTGATCGCTAAGTGACCAACGGCAATGTCGCCAAACCCTGCTTTTAATGACCATATTAAATCGTCATCAGAAACGGGAATAATTCGAATATGAGTGTGGTCATTTTTTTTCGCTTAATGACGTTCAAAGTGTGAGAGAAACTCTGAAATTATTCCGATTGGTTTACCATTACTTACTTGGTAAAAGCCTACTTCCATTGAAACTAGAACACGAATTACGCCTTTTTTTGATATCTCATTGTAATCACCTTTATAGGATTTGTTACTTAGAGGGGCTAGCTCAAGTGCTTCAGCGTTTATAGGTAATATAAGTAGAGTAAAAAATAACTTATGGAATAGATTCATAGTTTGTCATCCATGATACAACATGATTACAAGTTATGTTTCCATTTCGTTAAAAACAAGGCGTTATTTTGTTGTTTTTATGTCGTTTTACTTTTGAGACGACAAGGATGAGTTAAGCTACAATTAAGTGTTTAATTTATGATTATTTGAGGTTTTTTATGAAAGTAAGAATTATAGAGATGAGATTGATTATTTGTTTGGTAAATATAAGTCAGCGAGTTTCTTGCTGACTTATATAGATGGTTATGTTCGTTAAAAGGAGGTTAGAATGTGAAACGAGCGGTCATCATCATTTGTCCACCATATACGCCATTGAATTTGGCTTCTGCACCCACAGATAATTGCTCTGTTGAGTGGAATCGGAAATGGACACTACCAATATTTTTGCTGTCGTTACTATCAAACAATTGACCGTATTGTGCACCAACTTCAATTTGTTGCATTAACCATACACGGAAACCAATATTAATTTCGGTAAGCATTTCGTCGCCAAACTTATCGCTTCCTTTATCTTTCACGTTGTGTAGTAATAATTGGCCGTAAATATCAGAAAATTCGTTAACTGGACCGTTAAAACCAATACCACCGCTAATATCCCAATCGCCAGAAAATTTAGTATCTGCCTTTGCTATCAAATGAGAGTTTTCAGTGAATTGTTGGTTAACTTGAACCCCATAAGTACCAGGACTGGTTCCAATTCGTGCTTCAAAAAAGCTATAAGGAAAGTTATTTGCCATTGCTGTCGAAGAAGATAGCGCTGTTGCTAATAAAAACGCTTTTTTGATGAATTTTGTAGATGCCATAACCTTATAACCTGATATTCATGAATTTTATCTATAAAAAAGCTTGCAAAAAGCAGGCCAGTTTATAAGGAGAGGGGGTTTTATAGTAATTGAATTCGTTCTACTTCGATTTCTGGTGTACTACCACCTTCATATTCCCCGAAGATACGAACTTTGGTTGTTTCATTGATTGCCGTGGGCTGTGAAATATCATCATCTAATTCAATTTGAATTTCTTTTGTCCCATCAGTAAATACATATTTGTCTTTACGAATGTGACGGATGATTCTTCCATCAATAATAGCGTCTTGCTCTGCAAACATACTTGTATCAGTTAATAGTTCGGCAACCGTTGTAGTTTCAACCGGTCCTGTATAATTAAAAGTGCGAGAGTTATGATCTTTATTATGTCCACCATCAGCAAGAGCGATAGTAGGAGATAGGATTAGAGCTGCTGTGATTGCGATAATTGTCTTTTTCATAATGGCTTCCTTTTTTAAAATAATTTCTAGTACCTAGTACTTGTCTCGTTTAGATGCCTCTATTAAAGCAAATACAGTTTGAATCTAGCGTGAGGGATATGTTCATATTCCATTCATTTTTAAACAAGAAGCGATAATCGATTGATGTTATTATTCTTGTTCTTAAAAATTTTATGAATTTAGATGGAATTATGCGTAAATATTCTCCTTTGATGGTTCAAGGAACCACATCAGATGCTGGAAAAACAGTTCTAGTGGCAGGCTTATGCCGATTACTTGCCAATAAAGGGATCCAAGTTGCCCCTTTTAAACCACAAAATATGGCGCTAAATAGCGCGGTAACAGAAGATGGTGGAGAGATCGGCCGAGCTCAAGCTCTTCAAGCTGATGCAGCAAGGGTTAAACCGCATGTTCATATGAATCCTATCTTACTCAAGCCAAATACAGATATTGGCGCGCAAGTCATTGTTCAAGGAAAGGCGATTGAAACCATGGATGCGTGGGGGTTTCATGATTATAAAAAATTGGCAATGCCGTATGTATTAGAATCATTTTCTTATTTATCTAATAACTATGAATGCGTCGTTATTGAAGGAGCAGGGAGCCCCGCTGAGATAAATTTACGTGAAAATGATATTGCGAATATGGGATTTGCGGAAGCGGCTGATGTTCCTGTAATCATTGTCGCCGATATTGATCGTGGTGGAGTATTTGCTCATCTTTATGGCACATTAGCTTTATTGTCTGAATCAGAGCAAGCTCGGGTAAAAGGTTTCGTTATTAACCGTTTTCGAGGTGATATTTCGCTTCTCGTTCCGGGACTTGAATGGTTGGAAGAAAAAACGGGTAAGCCTGTATTGGGTGTCATTCCCTATTTGTATGGCTTAAATTTAGAAGCTGAAGATGCGATAAAAAGCGAACAACTGGATAAAGGTAAGTTTGTAGTTAAAGTACCAGTCGTTACTCGTATCAGTAATCATACGGATTTTGACCCATTACGTTTACATCCAGATATTGATTTGCAATTTATTGGGAAAGGGGAGTCTTTATCTGGCGCTGACTTTATTATTTTGCCAGGCAGTAAATCGGTTCAGGCCGACTTAGATTACGTAAAGGCACAGGGGTGGGATAAAGATATTGAACGTCATTTACGTTATGGCGGGAAAGTGATGGGAATTTGTGGTGGTTATCAAATGCTTGGTGAATATCTTGCTGACCCACTTGGTATTGAAGGGGCTCCTTGTAGTATTAAAGGGTTAGGGTATTTATCTATTTCGACAGAATTACAAAAACAAAAGCAACTGACTTTAGTGGAAGGAAAGTTAGTATTACCTAACCAAAGTGCTGTAAAAGTGAAAGGATATGAGATACACGCAGGAGTGAGCACTAACTTAGGACAAGAGCATAGACCAATCAGTATTCATACAAAAGATGCGATGAGATATGATGGTACTATTAATAGTGAAAACTCTATTTTTGGTACGTACTTACATGGTGTTTTTGATGAACCAGAAGCATTTGAGGCGATTTTAACATGGGCTGGATTAGAAAAATGCCAAGCAATTAATATGCACGATATCCAAGAAGAGGCCATTGAGCGTATTGCAAAATCAATGGAAGAAAGTTTAGATTTATCATTAATTTGGCCTGATGTTTTTGAAAAGAATAAAGCTTATTAAAGGGAACACTAATGTTACGAATAATGCTGTTTTTAACTTTAATGATGAGTACATTTTTTGCTTCTGCAAATGTGACGGTTTATGCCGCATCATCACTAACGAATGTAATGGATGATATTGTTTATGCTTACCAACGCCAAACTGGAAATAAAATTCGTGTAAGTTATGCTGGCTCATCTTCTCTTGCTCGCCAGATAGCAAATGGAGCTCCTGCTGATATTTATTTATCCGCTAATACTAAGTGGATGGATTATTTAGTAAATCAGGATCAAATAGAGCCGAACACAAATCGAGATTTATTAAAAAATAGCTTAGTACTCGTTGCTTCAAAAAGCACGCCAAAAGTGGATTCATGGCAGTGGTTTGTTCAACAAAAAGATCTGCGTCTTTCTATGGCAGATCCTAGGCATGTTCCAGCAGGTATTTATGGTAAGCAAAGTTTAGAGAACCAAAAGCGTTGGGAGTCGGTTAGTCATCGAATCGCATCAGGAAATAATGTTCGTTCAGCATTGTTGTTTGTAGAGCGAGATGAAGCGCCATTAGGTATTGTATATAAAACCGATGCGCTTTCTTCAAAAGGCGTTAAGATTGTTGAGGAATTTCCTAATGAATCGCATGATCCGATTGTTTACCCAATCGCCATTGTTAAAGATAAATCATCGAAAGATGTGTTAGATTTTTATCATTATTTATTGTCTGAAAATGCAACAAGTCGATTTATGAAATACGGATTTACCCCTTTCAAATGATACTGACAGATTATGAAATAGAAGCGCTATTATTAAGCTTAAAAATCGCAGGAATTGCGGTGAGCTTTTCATTGCCCATCGGGATCTTGCTCGCTTGGCTATTAGCGCGTTGTGACTTTAAAGGAAAGTCCATACTAGATGGTATTATTCATTTGCCTTTGGTATTACCTCCTGTTGTTATTGGATACTTATTGCTTATCTCAATGGGGAGACAGGGTATTATTGGTAAATGGCTCTATGAGTGGTTTGGGTTAACCTTTAGCTTTAATTGGAAAGGTGCCGCTTTAGCCTCCGCGATTGTCGCTTTGCCGTTAATGGTTCGTGCTATTCGTTTAGCGTTAGAATCCGTTGACCAAAAATTGGAACAGGCGGCAAGAACTCTTGGTGCTTCACGCTTTAAAGTTTTTTCTACTATCACGCTTCCTTTGATGCTACCGGGTATTCTTACTGGAGCCGTTTTAGCTTTCGCTCGTAGCTTGGGAGAGTTTGGGGCAACCATCAGTTTTGTCTCTAATATTGAGGGTGAAACACGTACTTTACCCCTTGCGATGTTCAGTTATATTGAGATCCCAGGAGCAGAGATGGAAGCGGCACGCTTGTGTGTTATTTCAATCATTGTCGCTTTAATCTCATTGCTATTGTCTGAATTTTTGGCTCGTGCAAGCAAAAAGAAGTTGATGGGTTAAGTCATGTTAGTGATTGATATAAAAAAACAACTTGGTGATTTGTTATTAGACGTTAAATTATCACTTCCTTCTTCTGGTATCAGTGCGATCTTTGGGCGTTCTGGTGCTGGGAAGTCCTCACTTGCCAATGTGATTAGCGGATTAACTTCTCCTGAAGAGGGCCGTATTACATTAAATAATCGTGTTTTATTTGATTCAGAAACAAGAGTATCGATGCCGCCAGAAAAACGTAATATCGGTTATGTGTTTCAAGATGCTCGTTTATTTCCTCATTATAAAGTCGAAGGTAATTTACTGTATGGCTGTGGTGGAAAAAGAACACCGCATTTTAACGATGTAGTGAAGTTATTAGATATTGAATCCTTATTGGCTCGTTACCCACATTCTTTATCTGGTGGTGAAAAACAACGCGTAGCTATCGGACGAGCAATTTTATCTGAACCTGCACTGTTAATTATGGATGAACCATTAGCGTCTCTAGATCTACCAAGAAAGCATGAAGTCATGCCTTATTTAGAGCGCCTTGCAAAAGAGATTAAAATTCCAATCCTTTATGTATCACATAGCTTAGATGAGATTTTACGACTAGCTGATAATATGGTGCTGTTAAATCAAGGAGCAGTCAGTTTATCCGGTGATATTACCTCAGTTTGGAGCTCTCCATTAATGAGACCGTGGTTAAATGCTTCAGAGCATTCAGCGTTACTGGAAGGAACGATTTCAGAACTACATTCAGATCATCCTATGACCAAAGTGACACTCAATAACAGCCAGCAAGGTATTTGGGTTAAGTCCCCTTGTAATTGTATTGAACAGGGAAGAAAAATTCGTTTGCGTATCCGCGCTAATGATGTCTCGCTCATTAAACAGCAGCCTCAATATAGTTCAATCCGTAATATTCTTCCGGTTGTCATTGAAGATCTTACTGAAGATAAAGAGAATGATGTTGTTGCGGTAAAGTTAAATTTATCGGGTCATGTGTTATGGGCAAATATTACACCTTGGGCACGTGATGAGTTGCAGTTAGACATAGGGCAGTCTTGGTTCGCTCAAATTAAAGGGGTCAGTGTGACACAGTCTGATCTATGTTCAAAATAAGGAAAACATAATGAAGTACCAATGGATCTTATTTGATGCAGATGAAACCTTGTTTCACTTTGACGCTTTTGCTGGTTTGCAACGAATGTTTGCTGGCTATGGTGTTGAATTTGGTAAAGAAGAGTTTATTGAATACCAGCTAGTGAATAAGCCACTGTGGGTAGATTATCAAAATAATGAAATTACCGCGCAGCAATTACAAGAGACTCGTTTTGAGTATTGGGCTAATAAAGTCGGTGTTACGCCAAAAGCAATGAATAGTGCGTTTATGATGGCGATGGCTGAAATATGTGAACCGTTAGATGGCGCGCGTGATTTATTGGATACGTTATTAGCAAATAATGTAAAAATGGGGATCATTACTAATGGATTTACAGAGTTACAAAAAATTCGTTTAGAGAGAACCGAATTTAGTCATTATTTTGAACTCATTGTTATTTCTGAACAAGTAGGCGTAGCAAAACCGGACAAACGTATTTTTGAACATAGCTTTTCAATGATGGGTGAGGTTGATTTAGCGCGTGTATTGATGGTTGGGGATAATCCAGACTCTGATGTACTAGGTGGAATGAATGCTGGCATCGATACATGTTGGCTTAATGTTCATAGTAAGTCATGTCCTGAAGGCGTACAGCCAACTTATGATGTCACTTCATTAGCTAATTTAAAGACAATATTAATGTCATCATCATCGTGATATAAGAAAGCCCCTAGAGTGTAGCTCCTAGGGGCTTTTATTTTATTATACTGAGTTGAGATTACTTAGTCTTCAGAAGCTGTTGTGTCTGTCAAACTTTCAGTCGTTTGTTCTGCTTCAAGTTCCATTTTATCTCTATCTGCTTTCGAGATATATTTAGGTTTGTTTGCGCGACTTTGTTTGGTTTGATTTTTACGGTGCTTTTTTAAAATCGCGTCTTTAACTTTCTTTTTACGACTCATCGAATTACCACATTAAATCATCAGGAATAACAAACTCTGCGTATGGGTCATCTTCGTCTTTTTCTTCTTCAGAAATAACGTTATTTAATACTACGATAGACTCATCACGAAGTGTGATTTTGTCAGCAACACCAGCGGGAACGACTTCGTAATCATCATTATAGTTCACAATAGCAAGGCGACCTGCAACTAGTTGATCTTGCATTGCTTTATCAACATAAATTTTCTTCACTAACGTACCATCAGTAAAGTTATAACCGATATCACCATGTGTACGATCAATTTTGTTTACGCTAATTAGTTGCTTAATTTGAGCGGCTAATTCTTTTTGCTCTTTTTCTTGTTTCTGTTGCAGGCTTAACTCTTTGTCTCTTTCTGCTTGAGCAAGTTTATTTGCTTCAACCGCGGCTTTTGCTTCACGGTTTTGAACTCTTGATTTTTTAGATGCTTTTTTTGCTTTTGCTGCTTTCTTTTGGTTCACTAACCCAGCTTTTAGCATTTGCTCTTGTAAGCTCAGTGCCATATGTTGTTCCTAATTGATATTTGCAGAATTGAAATGATTATCCCATGAGTTGTCTGGGATTTAAAGATATAGAGAGAAGTTAGATGAAAAGCCCTTGTCGTGCAGCGTGTAAAAATGAAGGTGGTATTTGCATTGGATGTAAGCGCACTATGAAAGAAGTTCTGGAATGGCGAGATTTAGGTGATGAGGGGAGGGACAAGATTATGGGGATTCTTGATGGTGAAATACAGACACATTTATGCCCCTAGTGTGGTGAGTCAGCGCAATGTGATATTAAAATGGGAAAAGAAACATGCTGGTGTTTTGAGCTAGAACCTCGCAGTGTAAATCTTATGCCTGACCCGTCAGTATGTCTGTGCCGTCATTGTTTAGCTAAAAAGCCTGTAGCCTAAATTCTACGTGCCACTTAATACGAAATGGTGTTAAAATATTGATGTAGATCAATTTGATTCCCCTTTTTTTTCGCCTACTCTTAAGTGGTAATTAACATTATTAACAATTACTACATAAAATTAATTTGTCACATCTATTAATATTTTTACATTTAATTTTTCAATTAAATATATCTCTGGATGAGCTCAAAAAAGTAGTGGATAAAAGGACTTATCTTCAAAATTTAATTGAAGCACTATTTATGAGGGATTAAAATTTACGGCAAATAGGTTCGACAAGTTGTTAACATTTTCTATATTTAAACAGTAGAAAAATAACTAGGAATATAATTATGAGCAATGTAGTAAAGCAAGGCGATGAAAATCAACGCTCTTCTGAATGGAAGGCATTTTTCTTCATCACAGTTGTTCTTTTCCCAATTTTAAGTGTGGGTGTGGTTGGTGCTTACGGTTTCTCTGTATGGTTCATGCAGATGCTGTTTTTTGGAATGCCAGGTCACGGCGGTTAATTCTTATATAAAGAATGCTGTTACTAACGATTTAGAATTATTAGAAGAGATACAATTATGATGTCATTACTTAAAAAAGCTTGGGCTGTTTTTGCACGTCCGAGTGTTCACATCAGCTTGGGTGTTTTAACCCTTGGTGGTTTCGTTGCGGGGGTGATTTTCTGGGGTGGTTTTAACACTGCTTTAGAAGCAACAAATACAGAAGAATTCTGTGTAAGCTGTCACGCAGACAATATTGCACCAGAATACGCTGGTACTATTCACGATAAAAACCGTTCAGGTGTACGTGCGACATGTCCAGACTGTCACGTTCCACATGATTGGACTTCAAAAATTGCTCGTAAAATGCAAGCAAGTAAAGAAGTATTTGCTCACGTATTCGGCTTTATTGATACTCCAGAAAAATTTGAAGAGCGTCGTATCATCTTAGCCCAACACGAGTGGGATCGCTTTAGCGCAAACAAATCTCTTGAATGTCGTAACTGTCACGACTACGACGGCATGGATTTCTCTAAAATGCAGCCAACGGCTCGTATTCAAATGCAAGGTGCAAAAGAACGAGATCAAAGCTGTGTTGACTGTCACAAAGGTATTGCACACAAACTTCCAGCAAACATGGACAGCTCTGGTGGCATGATCAGTGAGCTAACTCAACTTGCTGGCAATACTAAGTATGAAGATGGCCAAACTTACGTTTCTGTTCGTCACTTACCAATGTATGAAGATGAAAAACTAACTATTGAAGCAGGTCTATTAAACCCAGCATCTCAAGTTACTGTACTTGAAGAGAAAGGCGATGCAATGAAAGTTGCAATTGACGGTTGGCGTAAAGTTAAAGGCTTCGGTCGTGTTATCCAAGAAGATTTTGGTATGAACATCGCTGTAGGTTCTTTACTTAAGAGCGTATCTCAAAACGACAAATTTGTTCAGAAATTTGAAACTAAAGAAGATGAATTAACAGGTCTACCTTGGCAGCGTGTTACTGTGAATCTATGGATGAAGAAAGAAGACTTCATGCCTGATTACACAACGGTTTGGCAAAAAGCTGAAGAATCATACAAAACTAACTGTTCTGTATGTCACACACAGCCAGCAGAAGCACACTTCGATTCAAATACATGGCCTGGTATGTTTGACGGTATGATGGCATTCGTTAACTTCGATACAGACAGCAAGTCACTTGTATTGAAATACCTACAAAAACACTCTTCAGATTTTTCTGACGAAAAACACTAAGAATTAATTGGAGTAGATAGAATATGTCTATTAGCAGAAGAAGTTTTCTAAAAGGTGTTGCAACAACAAGTGCAGTATCTTTAGTAGGTCCAAGCCTACTAATGTCTTCAAAAGCAAATGCAGCTGAAACTACAGGTACATGGCGTACATCTGGTTCTCACTGGGGTGCATTCCGTGCACACATCTATGGTGGTAAAGTTCAAGAGCTTAAAGCAATTGAATTAGATAAATACCCAACAGATATGTTGAATGGTATCAAAGGTATTATCTACAGCCCAAGCCGTGTACGTTACCCAATGGTTCGTCTTGATTGGTTGAAAAAACACAAGTACTCAGCTGAGACTCGTGGTAACAACCGTTTTATCCGTGTAACTTGGGATGAAGCACTAGACCTTTTCTACCGAGAATTAGAGCGCGTTCAAAAAGACTACGGTCCATGGGCTCTACACGCAGGTCAAACAGGTTGGAACCAAACAGGTTCTTTCCACAACTGTACAGCTCAAATGCAACGTGCCGTTGGTATGCACGGTAACTTCATCAAGAAAGTAGGTGACTACTCTACGGGTGCAGGTCAAACGATCATGCCATACGTACTTGGTTCTACAGAAGTTTACGCACAAGGTACATCTTGGTCTGAGATCCTAAAACACTCAGACAACATTATCTTATGGGCAACGGATCCAGTTAAAAACTTACAAGTAGGTTGGAACTGTGAAACTCATGAATCTTACGAATATCTTGAGCAACTTAAAGAAAAAGTAGCGAAAGGTGAGATCAACGTACTTTCTGTTGACCCGGTTAAGAACAAAACACAGCGTTACCTACAGAATGACCACATGTACATTAACCCACAATCTGATGTGGCGTTCATGCTGGCTGTAGCTTACACGCTATACACAGAAGATATGTACGATAAGAAGTTCATTGAAACTTACTGTTTAGGTTTTGATGAGTTCATGCAATACGTACTAGGTGAGACTAAAGATAAAGTAGTTAAAACTCCTGAGTGGGCTGCTGAAATCTGTGGTGTATCACCAGAGCAAATTCGTGAATTCGCGAAAATGATGTCTACTGGCCGTACACAGATCCTATTTGGCTGGTGTATTCAACGTCAACAACACGGTGAACAACCATACTGGATGGGTACAGTTCTATCAGCAATGACTGGTCAAATCGGTCTAGCTGGTGGTGGTGTATCTTATAGTCACCACTACTCAAGTGTTGGTGTTCCATCAACAGGATTCTCTGGTCCTGGCGGTTTCCCACGTAACGTGGACCAAGGTCATGAGCCTAAGTGGAATAACAATGACTACAACGGTTACAGCAGTACAATTCCTGTTGCTCGTTGGATCGACTGTCTATTAGAGCCAGGTAAAGAGATCCGTTACAACGGTTCTAAAGTTGTACTACCTGATTTCAAAATGATGGTTATCTCTGGTAACAACCCTTGGCATCACCACCAAGATCGTAACCGTATGAAGAAAGCGTTCCAAAAACTTCAAACGGTTGTGACAATTGATTTCACTTGGACTGCAACATGTCGTTTCTCAGACATCGTGCTACCAGCGTGTACGCAATGGGAACGTAATGATATTGACCAATACGGTTCATACTCTGCACGTGGTCTAATTGCAATGCATAAACTGGTTGATCCTCTGTATCAATCAAAATCAGACTTCGAGATCATGACTGAGCTAACACGTCGTTTTGGCCGTCATAAAGAATATACTCGTGGTATGGATGAAATGGAGTGGATCCGTTCACTTTATGCAGAATGTCGCACAGCGAACGAAGGCAAATTTGAAATGCCTGAGTTTGATGAGTTCTGGGAAAAAGGCGTTCTAGATTTCGGTGAAGGTAAGCCATGGGTACGTCATGCTGCGTTCCGTGAAGATCCAGAAGTTAACGCATTAGGTACACCATCAGGCTTCATCGAAATTTCAAGTCGTAAGATTGAACGTTTCGGTTATGAGCACTGTCAAGGTCACCCAATGTGGTTCGAAAAATCAGAACGTTCACATGGTGGTCCTGGTTCTAAGAAACACCCATTCTGGATGCAATCTTGTCACCCTGACAAACGTCTGCACTCACAAATGTGTGATTCAGAAGAGTTCCGTGCAACTTACACAGTTCAAGGTCGTGAGCCGGTATACTTAAACCCACAAGATGCTAAAGAAAAAGGCATCAAAGATGGTGATTTAGTACGCGTATTTAACGATCGTGGTCAACTACTAGCTGGTGCTGTTCTAACTGATAGCTACCCTCGTGGTGTTATCCGTATTGAAGAAGGTGCATGGTACGGTCCATTGAACGAGAAAGTAGGTGCTATTTGTACTTACGGTGATCCAAACACATTAACGCAAGATATCCCATCATCTGAGCTAGCTCAGGCGACATCTGCAAACACATGTTTGGTTGATTATGAGAAGTTCACAGGTAAAGTTCCACCAGTAACGTCATTCGGTGGCCCAATTATTATCGAATAATCATAATAATAAATAATATTAAAAAGCACCTAATTTAGGTGCTTTTTTTATATATATAATTCATGATTTATAATATATATATCCAAGTTAAATTGATAACTAAATAATATATTCATAGAACTTATCTAATGCCGTTTTTTTTCTAAACTCGTGTTATTTCTCTATGAGAAATCATAAACTTGTATTATTCTCTCGCCGGAATTTCACATTGCGTGAAATGTGCAGGATATAGCAAGAATGTCACACAAATTATTAACTAATCTAAAAACAAAATATCAAATATTAGTCCCTGTATTAGCAACCATTATAGTCATGGTGGTAGCGATTTATCTGGTTAACTTTAAATTAGAGTCAACAAACAGAAACGTTCAGATTTCTGATCATCGTAGCCTTCAATTGAGCAATGTTTCAATTGCAGAATCACGTCTTCTTTTCTTACGATTAAGTGTATCTTCAGGCTTCACTAATTATGAAGTATTAAAATCAATTGATTTTGATGGAATTATCGCTGAACTTAGTGCCAATTTTAAAAGTATGGTAGAAGAACAGCGTAAGCTACAAGAAATGAAAGCTGCGGTTAAAACACCTGAACAACTTCAAACTGAAGTCAACGTATTGATTTCTCAGCTTAACAGCTATAAAAAATATGCTGAAAACATTTCTAAATCTAATGATGCAAAAATAGAGGAATGGGGTAATTCACTGTATTTAACAACGCCTATTCAACAAGCAAGTGAACTAATTTTCACGGCATCTCAAAGTGAAGAATCAAAGCAGTATTGGAGCAAGGTTGTTCCTGAGGTTTATAGTCGAGCTGCTAAAATTGAAATTCAAATGACGTCTTTATTTAATGATGATTTATATACATCAGTAAGTAAGACACCAAGAATTGAACTTGTTGAGAAAGATTTTGAAGCACTAGCAAAATTAATTGCACCGTTAGAAAATAAAAAAGCGAAAGAGATTCTGGTTGCCGCATTTAAGGTTCAATCAGAATTAAATATGTCTTTATGGAATGCAACGGCTGATATTAATAAAAACAAGAAAGCATTGACTGAACTTGGTAGTCTTATTTATCAAGAGCTAAATGATGAGAAAAATCGTTTAACTGAAATGAATGGAAAAATTTCAGATCATAACATGCAATTAATATCAGAAAGCCAGAATCTATTATTAATGGCAATTACGATTACGGTTATTATTTCGTTGATTATCGGAATATTTATTGCGCAAATAGTGACAAGACCGATTTTAATACTGCAGAAACAAATGTCTGATATTTCAGAAGGTCGCTTAGATTCATTAAATGAGCAATCAAGTGATAATGAAATTGGTGAGCTATGTAAAAATACTGACGGCACTGTCATTCGTTTGCAAGAAATGATAAGTAATCTACGAAATGTTGGAGAGGAAGTCTCTTCTTCATCAACAGAACTAGCAGCAATCATGGTACAAAGTGAAGCTAATGCCTCAGATCAAAAATCTCAGGTTGATTTGATCGCAACTGCAATTACGCAATTAGCTGCATCCGCAAATCAGGTAGATGAATCTGCTAACCAAGCAGATGCGAAAGCAAAAGAAGTATTGACCATGAGCCGTGATGGCGCTCGTTCTGCTTCTGAAGGCGTAAAATTAAGCCAAGATTTAGCTTCTCAAATGGATGCAACCTCTGGCGAGGTGATGATACTTAAAGATCAGACAGATCGTATTAGCGAAGTTATTACAGTGATTGATTCAATCTCTGAACAGACGAACTTACTTGCTCTGAATGCGGCGATAGAGGCGGCACGAGCAGGGGAAAGTGGTCGTGGATTCGCGGTTGTTGCAGATGAAGTTCGTGTATTAGCGGCAAAGACACAGCAATCAACTCAGAACATTCAAAATATCATTAATGAGCTACAACAAAAATCATTGAATGTTGTTGAATCAGTAAATCAATCGATAGACATGATTCATCAAACAGCTCAAATGAGCATTGATACAAATAATCAATTGCTTAATATCTCAGAGTCAATTGAGCTCATTTCTGTTACGAATTCAGAGATGGCTACAGCGGCGAATGAACAAAACCGTGCAATTGAATCGATTAGCGAAAATGTAAATATGATCACTGAGACTATCAGTCAAAATGTTGAAGGGATCAAAGAGTCAACTCAAGCAAGTCAACACTTGTCAGAGTTATCGGAGAATCAAAGAGAACAACTATTGTTCTTTAAATTATAACGCGAAAACCGAGCAGGCAGCTAAGGTTGTCTGCTCCTCATCTTATTGATTAACATTCTTTGGAATCATTATGAATAATATAAACAACGATTATATTACGACTGTTAGCAAAGAATCATTGCTGGCTTTAGGGCTTACAGATGAAGAAATCGAATATATATTAATTATATTTGAGCTTGAACTGTAATAATTAACGCTAAATTTGATGGGGTAAGGCTACCTAAAAAAGTAAAATAACCACTCTCTATTGTTGATGTAATTCATATAATTAATACTAATAACCATCAAGACTTTCACTTTTATTTGTTCTTGTTGATTGTATTCTTAATAGTAGTATTCTATGCAAATTACAGAATTATCTGATTTTAGTTAATACAGCAGTCAACACTAGGAAGTGAATGATGAACCCACTATTTTTCTTATGTGGACAAGAAAGTATCCCGGTACAAACCGATTTAATTTATGAATTCCAAAATGATCAAATATCGATGCATTTTTCAGGTATTCATAATCTTCCAATTAATGATCATTATCTTATTCTGCAATTTCCAACCCAATTAGAGCACGATGCAAAAATTTTGGGTGATGGTTTTCAAATGCTTGCTCAGACAGGCGGAAAAGTCGACTCACCACAAGAGATCGGCCGCTGTCCTGATAATAGCCCTAGTTATCGAATTTATTCGGATCGCGCAAAAAAAAGATTTTATAATTATTTAGTGATTGAACAATCAGACGGATTTACTCTCTTTGGTTTTACTTCTTGTTATCGATTTGCTGGTTATTTCGAGATACATGAATATCAAGGAGCAATGAATGTAATGGCATTTCTTGATGGTGAATTTACTCATCCGCAAGATTGGGCCAGTAATCGAATGGAGTCATTAACGGTTATTAAGGCTGACTCTTTAGCTGAGTTATATGAGCTTTATGCAGCCAAAGTACAACAGCAGCACCCAATTCGACCAGGAGTAAAACAAGATGCTCCAATTGGCTGGTGCTCATGGTACGCCTACTATGCAGACGTTACAGAGAAAAATGTCATAGATAATGTTGAGGTCATGTGCCAAAAAGACTCTGAATTTGAGTGGGTGCTTCTTGATGATGGATATCAAGCCTTCATGGGAGACTGGTTAACGCCTTCAGATAAATTTCCTAATGGTATCAAAGCGCTTTTACAAGATATAAAAGCGAAAGGAAAGAAACCGGCTATTTGGATAGCTCCATTTATTGCACAACCTGAATCAGACATTTTTAAAAATCATCCAGATTGGTTTGTTCATCACGAAAATGGTGAATTATTAAAAGCGGAAGATATTACTTATGGCGGTTGGCGTTGTACGCCTTGGTATATCCTTGATACTTCAAAACAAGAAGTTCAAATTCATTTGACAGAAGTTATCCACACCATGAAGGAAGAGTGGGGAGTAGAACTGTTTAAATTGGATGCTAACTACTGGGGAACGCTAAAAGGTAAGCGAATACAATCTGGGATTACGGGCATTGAGGCATATCGATTAGGTATGCAAGCGATTACAAATGGGGCTGGTGATGCGTTAGTTCTTGGCTGTAATGCGCCAATGTGGCCATCGTTGGGTTTAGTTGATGCAATGCGAGTTTCTGATGATGTCGAACGTAACCCTCAACGTTTTGAACAGATAGCAAAAGAGACATTTTATCGTAGCTGGCAGCACCGTAAATTGTGGCAAATCGATCCTGATTGTGTCACGTTGATCTCATTGTCTAATCAAGGGACTGAACGAAAATATTATGAATTTCACCGAAATGTGATTTTAGCTTCTGGTGGACTTGCACTGTCTGGTGATCCGTTACCAGATTTGAATAAGTTCGCAAAGAAAACATGGAAGAATATTTTGTCTCGTCTTCGTTTAACTCAAGAGGCGGCTCAGTTTACTTCATTGAGTAATAAGCATTGCACATTAACACTCAATCATCAGCATGAATTGCATTGTCTATTTAACTATGATGATGAAGCAATGGAACACACCCTTGTTGCTGATCAGCCATCTATTTGGCGAGATTTCTGGACAGGGGAGCAGTTAAATGAAGAACCTACCCAGATGCTAATTTTAACTTTAGAGAGTGGATTGAACAGTAAAGCTATTTTAGTTTCTTCCTCATAATAAGAAGTTAGGTTGACGTAGTTTATAGCCTGTAATCATTTAGTTAGATACAGGCTATTTATGTATATCAACACTCAATTTTTGGTGTCGCAGCGCTGATGCGTTGTTTTCTATCGTGAGTTGGAGCATCAAAATGGCTTTCTAAAAGGCGTTGTGTGATTGAATGTTGAGGATTAGAAAAGATCTCTTGTGTTGGACCTTTTTCAACAACTTCTCCTTCATGCATCACCATTACTTTGTCGGTAATGTGTTTCACTACACCAATGTGCTGTGATACATAAATAAATGAAATGGCCATTTCTTGTTGCAGTTCCAAAAATAAATTAATGATTTGAGAACGCATTGCCATATCTAAGCCGTTTAACGCTTCATCAGCAACGATAATTGATGGCTGAAGAATTAATGCACGAGCCAAACAAACACGTTGTTTTTGACCTGTAGCAAGCATTTGTGGGTAAAAATAAGCATGCTCAGGTAATAAGCCTACACGAAGCAAGGTGTCTTTTACTCGTTGTTGACGTGCTTCTGGTGGCATGCTGGTATTACGTTTTAACGGACCTTCTAAAATTCGGCCAATTTGAATTCTAGGATTTAATGAGGAGTTTGGATCCTGAAAAATCATTCGAATCAGTTTACAGCGAGTTTGAAAGTCTTTGTAATCCAATACTTCACCATTAACTTTGATTATCCCTGATGTTGGTTCAACAACTCCAGCTAACATACGAGCAAGTGTGGATTTACCTGAGCCATTCGCTCCAATAAACCCAAGAGTCTGTCCCGCTTCTAAAGAAAAGCTAACAGGTTTAACGGCTTCACGTACTTGTTTGCGAAATAATCCAGTACGAAATACATAGTCTTTTTTAAGATCAGTAACCTCAAGAAGCGCAGTCATTCTTCTTCTCCTCAAAATTTAATGGGAAATGGCAGCTAAATTTGTGATCTTTCACTTTTTGTCTTTCTGGTACTTGAACACATTTACGTTGTGCATATGGACAACGAGGTCCAAGACGACAGCCAATGGGTAAATGTTGCAGAGGCGGAATTGTGCCAGGCAGTGATTCCAATTTAGCTTTATGTGGGATCCCATCTTTACTAAAATCAGGCATAGCACGAAGCAGTGCGTTGGTATATGGGTGTTTTGGCGCTTCAAGGATATCTTTACGGCAAGCTGATTCTACAGATTGGCCGCAATACATCACCGTAATTCTATCTACCCATTGAGTGAGGGTAATTAAATCATGACTGATTAATAAAATTGTCGTGTTGTTAACCTGATTCATTCGACTTAGTAAGCGAAATATTTGTGACTGTGTCACAGCATCCAATTCATCGGTCGGTTCATCAGCAATTAAGATCCGTGGTTTGTTGGCAATTGCCATTGCGATCATTACTTTTTGGCACTCACCATCTGTCAGTTCGTATGGGTAGCACTTCATAATACGTTTATGATCTTTGATACCAACTTTGTGGAGTAGGGCTATTGCGCCTTTCGTTCGCCAATTCCACCGTTGCCACCAACTACCTGTAAAATATTTAGAAGGGATAGCTTCTTTTAATTGATTACCCACTTGTTCTGATGGATCAAGACAGGTTGATGGCTCTTGGAAAATCATTGCCATTTCACGCCCGATAACACGACGTCGCTCTTTAGGAGATAGAGCTAATAAATCAATATTACCTAAGTGCATGCGGTCTGCACTGATTTTCCAGTTATCTTTAGTAATACCTAAAATAGCTTTAGCTACAAGAGATTTCCCTGAACCTGATTCACCTACAAGACCACGAATTTCACCTTCATTTAAGGTTAAACTCATGCGGTCTACCGCTTTCACCATACCTTGCGGTGTTTCTAGCTCAATGGTTAAATGACGAATATCTAATAACGGCATTATTCTGTCCCCGCATTTAACGCTCGTTGAATACCATCACCAACTAGGTTAATGATAATAACGGTAAAGGTAATCACAATACCGGGTAATGTTACTGTCCATGGAGCGGTATAAATTAATTCAATAGAATCACCTAACATGGCCCCCCATTCAGGACTCGGTGCTTGTGCCCCTAAACCAAGGAAACCTAATGCGGTGATATCTAAAATTGCAACAGAGATCGCCAGTGTCATTTCAGCAACCATTACAACCAGAATATTAGGTAATATGGAATTCCATAAAAGATAGAAGTTGTTTGCACCATCTAATCGAGCTGCGAGAATATAATCTTTTTCAACTTCACTATGAACAGCCGTATAAACAGCTCGAACAAAGCGTGGGATAAGCGCGAGCCAAATAGCTAATAAAATATTAAACTCACCAAACCCTAAAAATGCCACGAAAATGATTGCAAGCAATAGGGATGGGATAGATAAAATGGTATCGAGTAGGTGGTTTAACGTACTGGATAACAATCCTTTTGTCATACCTGCAAAAATACCAATTACACAGCCAACAAAACCCGATAGTAAGGCAACGATAACCGCATAACCAAAGGTTAATTGTGAACCCATGAGTAATCGTGACAAGATGTCTCTACCTAGATCATCTGTACCTAAGAAAAAGATAACATCCCCTTCAGAGCTCCATGATGGAGGCATCAGCAAATAATCTGATTGCCATTGTGGGTCATATGGACTCAGCCATGGAGAGGTGATTGTGATAATTACAATCAGTAATAAGCACCAAAAACCGAACATTGCGAGTGAATTTGCTCGATAACTCAACCAGAAACGTTCCATTTGAGTAGGGATATGTTCTTCTTGATAAACACTATTTGAGAGCATAGAACTCTTTCCTTACTAACGGGTTAACTGCTGCACCCAGTAAATCAGATAAAATGTTGGCTAATAAAATGAACGACGCAACAGTAATTACGCCAGCCTGAATGGCGACAAAGTCTTGATTAATGATGGAATCGAGTAACCAACGTCCAACCCCAGGCCAATTAAAAATCGATTCAGTTAAGATCGCAGCGGTAAACAAGCCAGATAATTGAACCCCTAATTTTGGAATAATTGGAGGTAAGGCATTACGAATAATGTGTTTGACCATTATTTCAAATTTAGATAAGCCTTTAGTATGCGCAACTTTGATGTAGTTTTGTGTAATCACCGTAGCAACCGATGAACGCATCAAGCGGACAACCTCGGTCATTGGTGCAATGGAAAGCACTAATGTTGGCAAAATCAAATGCTGAATAATGTTCTCAAGCATTTCTGCTCGATAAGGCGATTTTGAGGTAAGCACATCAATGAAGGCAAATCCTGTTTTAGCATCGAATTCATACAATAAGCTGTAACGTCCTGCAACTGGAGTGACGCCTAGCTGTAAGCTAAAAAACATTAATACTAATAAAGCAATCCAGAACAGAGGCATTGAATAGCCAACTAATGCGATTGATGATATTAGTGTGTCTAAAGGTTTACCTCTACGCATTCCGGCAATAGTACCAATCGGCGTACCTATAATTAGTGCAATAAAGAAAGCAAAGAAGCAAAGTTCGATAGTGGCAGGAAACACTCGAAGTATTTCATCAAGCATATCTACGCCATATTGATTTACACCTAAATTACCATTTAATAGTTGACCAAGATACGTTAACCAGCCAGATAGAAAAGGTGTCTGTGCCCAAGCTGATGCCTCATCTAGACGTAAAATATTAAAACCAATCAGAGTTAAAATGAATAGGGTAATAATAAATAAATTAAAGCGTCTAATGGTATAAATCCACATTAGTTCAACTCCTTAACTCTAACAACATTATGGAAAGAGTAAGTATTAAAAGGGCTTAATGTGAAGCCTGTTAAAGAAGATTGATTTGCTTGATATTTAACACCGTGCGCCAGAGGGATAACGGGTAATTCTTCACTCAATACGTTTTGGATTTGGCGATAAATATTAATACGGTATCTTGGTTGATTTGTTTCTTTAGCTAAATCTAATAACAAATCAAATTCTTCGTTACACCAGTTTGCAACACCAAAACCCGCTTGTTTTGCATCACACGAAAGTAACGGTCTAAGTAATGAATCAGGATCTGAGCTGTTTGCATTCCAGCCAGTAAGTACCAAATCAACATCAGCATCTTTTAGTTCATTTGAATTTAAAATATCAGAGGTGATCAGCTTTAAATTTATGCCTAATTTTGCAAAGTCACTTTGAATAATTTCTGCAGATTTTTTCGGACTTGGATTGTATGAGTTATTATCCAGTGGAACCCACATGGTGAGCTCTAGCCCATCTTTAATGCCAGCCTCACGTAACAAACCTTTAGCGTAATTGAGATCATAGCGAATGTGTGAATTGTCGTTACCATAAGCCCATGATGCGGGAGGTAAAATGGATTTTGCTTCAATGCCTGAATTGTAATAAACCGAATTAATTAAACTAGAACGATCGATAGCAAAACTGAGCGCTTTTCGCACTCGCTGATCTTGTAATATAGGCTCTCGCATATTAATTGCGATATAAGCGACATTCATTGCTGTCTGTGAGTATAAAGTCAATGCATCATTATCAATAATGATTGGTAGCTGGCTTGATATTGGATTGGCAACAACATCGCACTCTTGGCGCAGCAGTTTTGCTAAAGAGCCTGTCCCTCTGCTAGAAATATCAAAAACAACTTGAGACATGTTTGCTGGGCCTTGCCAATATTCATCATGACGTTTTAAGCGAACTAATTCACTTTTTTGGAATTGAGCCAACTTAAATGGACCGGTACCTACTGGGTTAATATCAATTAATGCTTTTTCGTCTATTGCTGCTAATTGTTGTGCGTATTCTTCTGAATGAATAACGGCATAGCTTGCAGCGAGAACCGATAAAAAGGTGTTATCTGGTGTTGATAAAATGAATCGTACTTGGTGAGGTGTGACTGCTTCAACCGACGAAACCATTTGAGAAAAGTTTATACTGTTAAACCAAGGGTAGTTCCCCGAATTAACGTTATGAAATGCGTTATTTTTATCTAAGATTCGATTAAAACTGAATACTACATCATTAGCCGTTAAAGCTCGGGATGGAGTAAACCATTCGGTTGTCTGGAATTCAACATTTTGTTTTAAATCAAATGTATAAACTGTACCCGTATCATCAACCTGCCAAGAGGTAGCGAGGTTAGCTGAAGGTTTTTGCGTAACAGGATCTATGATAAGCAAACGGTCATAAACTTGAGCACTTATGGCCTCAAGAATGCTGTTGCCGTCAGAAATCTGTGGGTTGAAAAAATCCACATTTCCAGATTCACAATAAATGAATCCTGTGTCATGAATCGTTTGTTTGATCCCCGCATCATAACAAGCCGTTAGATTAAATAATCCAGTAGCAGCTATGAGTAGGCGCGCAATAATCTTCATAATGACCGTAGTTTTATCGATTTAAATTAATGAACCTGCCATTTTATACCCAAGTGACTGGTTCTGCACTTAAATATCTAAGAATATCCCTTGATTGTGGTCAAGAGTTGATGTTTTTTTAATAATCCACGAAATTGATGGTAAGTAATGCCTAATTCTTCAGCAGCTTTTCGTTGGTGGTACTGTGTTTCAGCTAATGCTTGTTGCAGTAATTCTTTTTCTTGATCTAATTGAAATTGCTTTAGATTCAAAGGTAAAGATGGTTTGCTATCTTGCGTTACCGTCTTGTTGATTATAGTTGAAGAATTTTTTATTGGCGCATTTTCCCAAGGTGCAATAAATGGATTTATTTGAATGGATTCTATCTGAGCTTCTTCATGGTTATGTTTAAATACCGCTCGTTCAATACAATTACGAAGTTCGCGAACATTACCTGGCCAGTCATAATCTAAAATTTGATGTTTAGCTTGATGCGAAAAACCAGCGAAATAAGTCAGATTCATTTCCTGACACATTTTGATTGCAAAGTGTTCTGCAAGTAATAAAACATCGTTTTCACGGTATCGGAGTGGTGGCAGATGAATGACATCAAACGAGAGCCTATCTAATAGATCTGATCGAAATTTTTTCTCATTAATCATCTCTTGAGGGTTTTGATTAGTAGCACAAATTAGACGAACATTGGCTTTTAATGTTTGTGAGCCACCAACTCGTTCATATTCACCATACTCAATCACTCTAAGTAGTTTTTCTTGTACAGTAAGAGGAGCGGTGGTGAGTTCATCTAGAAATAAAGAGCCGCCATCGGCACGTTCAAATCGACCTTGATGACGTTGTTTTGCACCCGTAAAAGATCCTGCATCGTGGCCGAAAAGTTCCGAATCGAGAGTTCCAGAGTTTAGAGCTGCGCAATTTAAACTGATTAATGGCTCATCCCAGCGTCTAGATAAAAAATGCAAACGCTGAGCAATTAACTCTTTACCTGTGCCTCTTTCACCAAGGATCAGTATCGGTCTATCAATTGTCGCTAATTGTGAGGCATGGTCTAGTGCAGATAAGAATGCATCAGATTCCCCAACTAAACTGTCTTTCCTCATCAGATCTCCATTTCTATGGTTGTTTTGACCAAAAAGTAGTGGTTTTAATCATGACTTATTTTTGTTGTGTGGTCAATTTTAAATAAATTGTTGATTTTTATAGAGTAAAAAAGTGGCATGCATTGTGTAATAGCTATATTAAAAGCAAAATCGTTTATTTAGTGAGGATTCAATTATGGGTATTTTTTCACGTTTTGCAGATATCGTTAATTCTAATGTAACTTCTTTATTGGATAAGGCTGAAAATCCAGAAAAAATGATCCGTTTGATCATTCAAGAGATGGAAGATACGTTAGTTGAGGTACGCACAGCATCTGCAAAAGCGCTGGCAGATAAAAAAGAGCTAACTCGAAAAATTAGTTCTATTGAAGTACAAGTTGCAGATTGGCAAGATAAAGCCAGTTTAGCATTGCTTAAACAAAGAGAAGACCTTGCGCGTTCTGCATTAATTGAAAAACAAAAAGTTCAGGATATTCTTTCTAGCTTAAAAACCGAATTTATTTTGGTAGAAGAGAGTATTGAGAAGCTGAGCGCAGAATTAATTGAGTTAGAAACTAAACTGACAGAAACAAGAGCAAGACAACAAGCATTAGTCATTCGTCAACAAACTGCACAGCATAGGAATGACATAAAATCACATACACATTCAGGTAAGACAGAACGTGCTATGGCTAAGTTTGAGCAATATGAACGTCGAATTGATGAGTTAGATGCTAAAGCTGACAGTTACTCTGTTGGAAAAACAAATTCATTAGAACAAGAGTTTGCTGAACTGCAAGCGCAAGATGAAATTGATAAAGAAATTGAGCGTCTAAAAGAACAAATGAAGAAAGACGCATAGTCTTCTACCTAAGCAACAATTATCTGAATGGGTAGAGAGTTAATAATTATTTAGGAGAAAACAATGAGTAGCTTTTTTGCTTTCCCATTGGCTGTATTTTTTATTTTTGTTGCACCTTTATGGCTGTTTTTGCATTACCGAAATAAAGGTAAAGCAGGCCAAGGTTTGTCATACGAAGATGGCCAGTTACTGAAATCAATGACAGAGCGTGCAGATAAAATGCAAAAACGTATTGAAACGTTAGAGAAAATCCTAGATTCGGAGTCCCCAAGCTGGAGGGAGCGCTAATGTCACGAGAGCTATATAGAGATACTCGAAACGGAAAAATTGGAGGAGTATGCGCCGGTATTGCCCAATACTTTGGAGTAGAACCTTGGATTGTACGCATATTAGTGGTTTCCGCGGCGCTTTTTAGTGCGGGCTTTTTAGTTATGCTAGCGTATTTCGCTGGGATGCTATTTTTGGATAAAGCACCTGTCGAAATGTATTACCGAGCAGAAGAAAATCGTGAGCACACCGTAAAAAGTAAGCCATGGCAGGCAGGACAATCTGCATCAGAGGTAATTAAGCGTGTTGATCGTGATATGGCAAGAATGGAAGAGAAAATTCGCCGTATAGAAGGTTATGTAACCTCTTCTGAATATAAAGTACGTAAAGAGTTTCGTAACTTATAACCTTATTTATTACAAAGTAATACCTTGTTCATGGAGTGTTCAGATTAGGTTCTGTACACTCCACTTTGTATGAATGAATAAAGTGAGAACCATAAATGAGTAAATTAGCTAAAGAAATGAACAGATGGGTTAGTCGTAGTATGGATCGCCATGTGAAATTGGCTGTCACAGGACTTTCTCGTGCAGGTAAGACTGCATTTATCACCTCTTTAGTTAATCAATGCCTGCATGCTTCTACAAGTGACAAGCTACCCTTGTTATCTGCGAGTCGTGAAGGGCGAATGGTTGGAGCCAAACGAGTTCCGCAATCTAACTTATCTATTCCAAGCTTTACTTATGACGACGGAATGGATTCACTCTTATCTGATCCACCAACTTGGCCAGAACCAACAAGAGACGTTAGTGAGCTACGCTTAGCCATCAAATTTAAACCTAAATCTGGGGTGCTTAAGCATTTTCAGGACAGCGCAACTCTGTTTGTGGATATTGTTGATTATCCCGGTGAGTGGTTATTAGATCTGCCGTTGTTGGATATGGATTATTTAGCATGGTCAAAGCAACAGCAAGCTAATTTAACTGGGCATCGAAAAGTGCTTTCAGAGGCGTGGTTGCAAGAAGCGAAACGGTTAGATCCATTGGCACCTGTTGATGAAAAACAATTGGCACGTATTGCTGATGCATTTACTCATTATTTGCACACTTGTAAAGATGAAAAGGGGCTGCATTGGGTACAACCTGGTCGCTTTGTATTACCTGGAGAGCTTGCTGGCGCGCCAGTTTTGCAATTTTTTCCGTTTATGTTTTTACATAAATACACAGAAGAAGAGTTAGCAAAAGCAAAGAAAGGGTCAAATATTGCTGTGCTCAAGCAACGTTATAAGCATTACCAACAGAATGTGGTTAAAAAATTCTATAACGACCACTTTCGCCATTTTGATCGTCAGATTGTTTTAGTTGATTGTCTGCAGCCATTAAATGCAGGGGAAAATTCATTTAATGATATGCGACAAGCAATCGATCAATTAATGCACAGTTTTCAATATGGCAAGAGCTCATTACTTAAGCGTTTGTTTTCGCCAAAAATAGACAAGGTATTATTTGCCGCAACAAAAGCGGATCATGTTACTCCAGAACAACACCCTAATATGGTGTCGTTGCTTCAACAAATGATTTATCAAACATGGCAAGAAACCGCTTATGAAGGAATTAAGATGGAGTGCATGAGTATTGCTTCTATTCAGGCAACGACTGCGGGAATGATTGATGAAGATGGTGAGATCTTTGCGGCAATTTCTGGAATAAATACAGCTCAACAACCAATGATGATGTTTCCTGGAGAAGTACCAAAGCGTATACCAAGTAAAGCGTACTGGGAAACAGAACCATTTAATTTTATGAGTTTTCAGCCATTAAAAAATGAGAATGATAGACCGTTACAGCATATTCGAATGGATAAAGCGATACAGTTCTTATTGGGAGATAAATTGATATGAGTGAGTTAAAAAAACAGCGTGTTTTTCAATCGCAGGAACTAAAACAACAAGATGTAATTGAAGCGCTGAACACTCAAAAATTGTTTAATGATAATGTGACATTTATTCCTCAAAAGACAGAGGATGAAGAGGAGTTAGACAGCTCTGATATAGAAATGCCATTAATAAAAAAGGGAACACATTGGAGCATTAAGACTCTGGTTATTGGTTTTTTAGGTTTAACGCTTTGGCAGAGTATTGATCATGTCATTACTGCAATTCAATCGGCAGATTTTCTTTCATTAGGATGGGCTGGGTTAATCAGTTTTGCAGCATTACTGGGTGTGACAGCTATTGGTCGAGAGTTATTGACACTTCGTAAGTTAAAAGATCGTGCAGAGCTTCAAGAGCAAGTTACTGAACTGATTGATGGTAATGGTATAGGGCAAGCAAAGGTTTTTTGTGAAGGTTTGGCTAGAAAAAACTTAAAACTTAACCCTATTGAATATACTCGCTGGCAAAATATTATTGAACCACATCACAGCAATGCTGAAGTATTTGAAATGTACGACAGTATGGTTATCTCTGTTCAAGATAAACGAGCAAAAGCGTTAATAAGTAAGCATGCTGGTGAATCTGCTCTAATGGTTGCATTAAGCCCTTTAGCTGTGGTCGATATGTTATTAGTTGCATGGCGTAATATTCGATTAATAGAGCAAGTATCCGAAGTTTACGGGGTTGAATTAGGCTATTGGGGCCGCTTGCGTCTGTTTAAAATGGTTCTACAAAATATGGCTTTTGCTGGAGCAACAGAAATAGCAACGGATGTTGGTGTTGATATGCTTTCTACTGGTTTAGCTGGAAAATTATCAACTCGTGCAGCTCAAGGTTTAGGTATTGGTTTAATTACGGCTCGTTTTGGTTTGAAAACCATGAACTTAATGCGTCCATTGCCTTGGATGAATGATGAAGTACCTAAATTATCAGATATGCGTAAAACGATTGTTGCTCAACTGGTATCAAAGTTAGGTGCACAAAATTCAAACTAGTTAACATCTTCATAAAAATCATACTATTTATAAATAAATTAATGATAGTATGAGCTCATTAGTCGGGGAGCCAATAGGCTGAGATCGCAATAGCGAACCCGTTGAACCTGATTCAGTTAGTACTGACGTAGGGAACTAATGGTCCTTTTGACACGATCTTTTTAGATCCGTTTCTTTTGATGAGAGCTTACGCTTATACGTAGGAGTGATCTCATTTGACTGTTTTTCCTAAACGTCAGTTAGGGAAATTAATATGTCTACATCCACAGAAATAACGTCTTCTAAATCATCTATTGAAAATGAATTAGCAGCAACTCCTATTGTATTAACCATTGCAGGTTCTGATAGTGGTGGTGGGGCTGGTATTCAAGCCGATATTAAAGCTATTTCAGCTACAGGGGGTTATGCATGCTCTGTGATTACGGCATTAACCGCCCAAAATACTCAAGGGGTAACAGGAATTTATCCAATTAGTGGTGAATTTGTTGAACAACAACTTGATGCCGTTTTTTCTGATTTGAATGTAATAGGTGTTAAGGTTGGAATGTTGAGTGACTCAGATATTATTCATTCTGTAGCTAAAAAAATTAAACAATATGCACCTCAATATCTAGTGGTTGACCCTGTTATGGTAGCAACTAGTGGAGATTTACTCCTTCAAGCATCTGCAATTGATAGCCTTAAATCTGAACTTCTTCCCCTTGCTGACGTGATCACTCCAAACTTGCCTGAAGCAGCAGCATTAGTGGGAGGTAAAGTTCCTAAAAATGAAGATGAAATGATCGCAATGATCAGTGAACTTCGTCAATTGGGAGCAAAATCAGTTTTATTAAAAGGTGGGCATTTAGAAGAAGATACAAACAGTACAGATTTACTCATTCTTTCTGACAAGGTAGAGCGTTTATCGAACCTACGCATTAACACTCGTAATACTCATGGAACTGGTTGTACTTTATCATCGGCAATAGCATCTTACCTAGCTCAAGGGTATAAATTGCAAGATGCAGTAAGCTTAGGGAAAGAATATATTACTCAAGCGATTATTTATGCTGATAAGTTAAATATAGGTAAGGGGCATGGACCTGTGAATCATTTTTATTCTAGATAGTTATCTTTTTCTGTTTCTTTTTCATTTTATACATCGCTTTGTCTGCTGATATTAAAGCCGCTTCAACGTCATTTAGGTTAGTGGTTTTAATTCCATATGCAAAGCTCATCTGCTCATTTTCGAGTTGCTTATTCACGTGTTCTACAAATTTATTTGCTCTTCCTTTATGGGTAATAGCTATGAATTCATCTCCTCCGACACGTAAAGCCATTTCCTTTGGATGACAGGCATATCTTAAAGCATGAGCAAATCTAATTAGCATAAGATCGCCAATAGAGTGACCTTTTAAGTCATTAACAAGCTTTAGACCATTTAAATCAAAATAGATTAAATCGAACTCGTCGAATGGAATTTCGGATAATTTCTTACGGTTATATAACTGAGTTAAATCATCTTTTTTATTTGCCTTGATAAGGCCGGACATCATGTGTGTAACACCAATAGCGATAAATACAAAAGCGACAAATAGAGAGCCGTCGTCAAGTATTGTGTCGATAACTTCAAATCTATCGGCATATTCTTCAATTTGGGGAACTTCAGTTAAGAGATCGTAGGCTTTATTGAATAGCAATAACCAAGAACCGATAAGTAAAAATCGATGAGGTTTAAAAACAGAATAAGCGGTTTGGTATATATAAATTAAGAGAATGAGGGTGCTGCCTTCAAACCCGAGATCGGCTAATGACTCAAACCCAAGCTCTTGATAGAAGGTAATACATAAAGATAGACCAAAAAGTAGTATAAAAGCGGTGATTAGGGGACTTTTTCTGTCTAACATGAAATGAACCATTCAATAATGTATTGATATACATACCATACTTCGTTTTCATTAAAAAATAAATGCTCACAAAGGATAAGTTTAGGTAAATTGGGGATAATAGAAACAAAGTTGAAGTTATTTGCGTAATTTAGCAATAAAAATGCGATAAGTGACGTTTGTTATCAACAAATATTATTTTGTGAAGTTAGAAAGCTATGTTTAAGGCAATTACTCTTTTCTTGTAGAAAAGTAAGGTAAATGTAAATGGCATGATGTGATGACATTTCTTTGGTGAATTATTGGCATGAAAATTGATAATAAAATGAAATAATAATTATGTGTCTACTGCAACTTATAATAAAGATGTAGATGGAACTACCTGAGAGAAAAGTTATGAATTTATCAATCAAATCAAGATTGTATTTGCTTGCAATATTACCAATAGTTTTAACCTCCTTGTTAATCATGTTAATGACATACAAGGAAACCAATGCGCTTAACCAAGCTCAAATGGATATGACGCGCGCACAAATGATGGAAATGAAGCGCGTAGAACTGAAATCGTATTTAGATATCGTTTCATCTGAATTAGAACATCTTGAAAAACAAGGAAAATCAATAGATGAAGTGCTTGAAACACTAAAACCGATTCAATTTGCTGATACAGGTTATTTATTTGGTTTCCAATCCAATGGTGTACGAATTTTACAAGGTAATACCAATGATATTGGTAACAATATGTGGAATGCGAAAGACAAAAGAGGCAACTATTTAATCCAAGATATCATTACAGCCGCTAAAAATAAGTCTGGATATTCAACATATTACTATCCTAAATTAAACGAAACTGTTGCTTTACCTAAACTGGCTTACAGTGTTTATTTTCCAGCATGGGATTTGATTGTAGGTACTGGTTTTTATACTGATGATGTTGATGCAGTTATTGCGGATATGAAAGCGCTTAGTGATGAGCAGCTTGCACAAAGTATGAAAGCGATTGTGTTGTTCACATTAGTTATTGTGGCTGTTGTTGCAATGATCGGCTTCTATATCAATAGAAGTATTATGGCTCCAATTCAAAAATTTGATGAATCGATTCGTTCATTTGCTTCGGGTGATGCAGATTTAACGGCAAGAATGCCTGAGTTTACCGTTCCTGAGTTTAATCAATTGAGTCATAATTTTAACTTATTCGTTAATTCTCTACATCAAATCATTAGTAATGTATCACTAGTGAGTCAAGATGTTGTCGCTGAAACCACTCGAATGTCAGAGCGTTCAGCGCAAGTTAATGCTGTTGTGACAAATCAGCGTTCTGAAACTGAGCAAATTGCAACAGCGATGACAGAGTTAACGACGTCTTCTCATGAGATCTCTGCTAATGCTGAGCAAGCCGCTAGTTCAGCTCAAGATGCTGATAATAATGCACAAGTTGCAATGCAAACGGTAAATGAAGCATCAGAATCAGTGAAGACGCTAGCTGCAGAATTAGATGAAGCAAGTGATGTTATTTCAAAACTAGAAGGTGATGTACAAAATATCGCAAGTACGTTATCCGTTATTCAAGATATTGCTGAACAAACTAACTTGCTGGCTCTTAATGCGGCCATTGAAGCGGCAAGGGCGGGTGAGCAAGGGCGTGGTTTTGCCGTTGTTGCTGACGAAGTACGTAAGCTAGCAAGTCGCACTCAAGAGAGTACAGCACAAATTCACCAACGAATTGAAGCGCTTAAGTCAGGTTCTGATTCGGCAGTACAAGTGATGGCGGCAAGTAAAAATTTCAGTACATTGACGGTAACTAAAGCGGTTGCTGCATCTGAATCGTTAAGCCAAATTTTAGTGTCTGTTAATACGATCATGGAAATGAACTCATTAATAGCGACAGCGACCCAAGAGCAGAGTTTGGTTGGGCAAGAGATCTCAGAGCGTATTGTGTCGGTATCTGATCAGAGTTTAGAATCCGCAGATTTAGCGAGTCAAAACCGCTCTGGTGGTATTGTGTTAAACCAAAAAGCCAACGAACTGTCAGAATTAGTTGAGCGTTTTACACTTTAATCGATACGTAAATTAATACATAAAAGCACAAGATTGATGAGATCTTGTGCTTTTTTATTACCATAATTTAAATGTATCCCAATTACTTAACGCTTCAATACTTGAATCAATTGGAGGTGCTAAAAAAGCTAAAATCACCGTAGCAATTACGAATATTGCAGATAGCGATAAGTTTGAAAAATCAGTCAGTTTTAATGCTGAACCAAATGAGCGTTTAATACGAACATTGGCCAAATCAACACTGTATATTTCGTCTAATAGAAGATGAATGACACCACCACAGAATACAAAGATGCCGGATAACCAAGCAAATAGATCCGCATTTTTAAATTTGTCATTGATAATAAAAGCGGTTGTGTTTGTGGTTAGTAAGCCGCAAAAGAGCAAAAATAACAATGAATGACATATGCCTCTATGAATCGTTTGCCACTCGAATACGTTTCGGATCCCATATTTTATAATTAGGTGTATTACAACAGGTAAACCAATTAAAAGCATAAATTGCCTTTCATTAATGGCATCACTCGTAAAGTAGCGAATACTGAGTAAAACAATACACACAGTAAAAAGGTTAAAAATAATATCGAGAGAGGTCGAATTGTCTGAGTCAATGTCAGGCAGCAGGCCACCAATGGTACCTAAAAACCAAAGCCATAAAGCCGTATCAAGATCGATATGGTTAGCAGAAAGCAGTGCTGCAGAGGCGGCACCTGATGTTAATGCGGCGACATTTAAATGTGTGCTGAAATTTGCCATAGGTTTTCTAAGAATTCTTTTGTAATATGAAGGCTGATTAATTGAGATAAGAAATTATGTTTAAAATATTTGCATTACTGTTCATCGTGTTAGGTATCTATATTGGAATGAATTACGGCGATGAAGTTCAAAGTGTTATGGATTCAGATGCCTTTGAGCAAGTACAAGATACCTTGGTTGATGGAAAAGATCTTGTGATTGAAAAAATTGAAGATGCTGTTCAGTAATAATTAGCATGTTCGATGGATAAAATAAAAATCCCCCTTGATAGCAATATCGTGGGGGATTTTTGATTCTATACAAACGAATCATGAAAACAAGAGATTAACTGTTTTTATATACAGTTATTTTCTGTTTTGGTTAAATTCATGGCTAACGATGCGTGAATTAACTTATTTAAGCGGTAAAATTGTGATTTCTACACGGCGGTTACAAGCACGGCCTTGTTTTGTAGAGTTATCACAAACTGGGTAACGAGCACCGTAACCACGAGCATTAACTCGACCAGCAGCAACGTCTTGCTTAATTAGGTAGGTACGCACTGAATCAGCACGTTGCTCTGATAGTGTTTGGTTTTTAGTTGCATTACCAGAACTGTCAGTATGACCATCAATTTGAAGAGCTGTATCTGGGTATTCAACAAGGATACGTGCAACACCGTTTAATGTGTTGTAGATACTAGCATCTAATTGGTATGAGCTAGATTGGAAGCCAATACCGTTGTCCATTACTAGTTTAAGTTCGTTTTTTCCTACACGTTCAACTTGAACACCAGAGCTCTTAAGCTCATTACGTAGTGCTTTTTCTTGTTGGTCGAAGTAGTAACCAACACCACCACCCACAGCACCACCAGCAGCAGCACCAATTAATGCGTTTTTACGACGCTCTTTTGCGTTATCACCTGTTGCAAGACCAATTGCAACACCTGCAAGTGCACCAGCAAGAACGCCTTTAGTTGCTGAGTTTGTTTCAGACTCACCAGTTGTTGCGTTTTGGCGTTGAGTTGCCTGACAGCCAGTTAATGAAATAAGTAATGCAAGCGCAATTGTGATTTTTTTCATGTTTTTCTCTAGTTATGTACATCTGTGGCGCGCAGTTTACTCCTAGATGATCAAAAATCAATGCTTTATATGAAAGGTTATTGACAAAAATACTGATAATAACGTGATAAGTGTCACCCTTGTGTTTAGGGAAATAGTGAACTTATTTTTCTAGATTTGCTAATAGCTTTTCACAGGTCGCTTTTAACTGTTGCAATTCTTCAAGCTGTAATTGGCTTTTACAAAAAATACCATTAGGTACAGATAGGGCTTTATCTTTTAGTTCAATTCCTTGTTTTGTAAGGAAAACCAAACGGATACGTTCGTCTTCTTTGCTGCGTTCTCTTGTTACTATCCCTTTTGATTCTAATCGCTTAAGTAAAGGGGTTAGGGTGCCAGAGTCAAGGTGTAGATCATGTCCAAGATCTTTTACATTAATGCCATTTTTTTCCCAGATAACCATCATTGCGAGATATTGAGGATAGGTAAGATCCAATGTACTGAGCAATGGACGATATGCTCTGATCATGGCATTAGAGGCGCTGTATAAAGAGAAACATACTTGATTCTTAAGTAATAATTGAGGGGAATCAATATTATTTTTTTCTTGAGTTTTGTTTCGTTTTTCCATTGATGCCTCTTTGAATAAAAATAGATTGTGCACAATATACTTGTATTTCATTTAAGAATCGACATATACTGAATGAAATTAAATTGCGCACAATCTAATTGTTGGCAATTTTTATAGATTAAATAGAATTTAGAATAAAGGGGCACCATCATGACAACATTGTATACAACAAAAGCAACGGCTTTGGCTGGACGTAATGGTCAAGTAAAAACAAATGATAATATGCTTGAGCTTGCATTAAGTTATCCAAAAGAAATGGGTGGTACAGGGGAAGCAACGAACCCTGAGCAGTTATTTGCTGCAGGTTATTCAGCGTGTTTTTCAAATGCAATTCTTCATGTGGCTCGTGAAATGAAAATTAAATTAACTCAAGCTCCTGTGACTGCTGAAGTAGGTATAGGCCCAAATAGTGCGGGTGGTTTTGCTTTAACGGTTGCGCTTGCTGTTGTGCTTGATTTAGAAGACCAACAAGCACAGCAATTAGTAAAAACAGCGCATCAAGTTTGTCCATATTCGAATGCGGTTAAAGGGAATATTGATGTAAAACTCTCTGTAAATGGCGTCGCACTTTAACTCGTAAGGAATGATTAAATGAACACGTTATTATTGACGGCAGGGCGTGTACTTCTTGCTTTGTACTTTTTAATCCCAGGTATCATGAAGTTTGTATCTTGGGATATGCACATTCAATTGATGGAAAAGCATGAGATGCCGTTTGTGCCTGTTCTGCTAGGGCTCGCTGGTGTTTTCCAGATTGGTGCTGCGATTTTATTGATTGCAAATCGCTTTACGTGGATCGTCGCTTTGTTATTAGCTGGTTTAGTACTTGTGATTAATGTGTCTTTACATGATTTTTGGAATTATTCAGGAATGGAAGGGGCGCATGAAATGCAAAACTTCATTAAAAACTTAGGTATTTTTGCTGGTCTGCTCGTACTTTCAGGTCACTCTATGCCTGAGTGTTGCAAGATAAAAAAGAAGTCATAATAAAACGTGAATAGCGCAATGAAGAAAGGGATATGAAATTAAGCATATCCCTTTTTTATTAATTAGTTAATGTGATCTACTTACTTTTCAGCAGTAAAGAAATCATTATAAAGCATGTAGAGGTGAGCAGAGCTCCAAGAGAAATTTGGAGCACCTTGTTGATCACCCGTTAGTGGGTTGTAGTTTTCACGAATAGGACCGTCACCAACTAAGCCATCAGCATGGTCAAAGAAAGCACTCGCCATTTGTACCGCATCATCACGATAACCGTAACTTTCCATTCCTTTTAATCCGAAATAGAATTGATCAACCCAAACACGACCACGCCAGTAGATATCAGGACCAAAAGCAGGACTTGTTAATGCTGCCGTTCCTAAAGGTACATACGTATTAAATTCTTTAGGGTCTTTCATTACTTTAACAACGGCATCGGCATGAGATTGAGTTGCCGCTTTGTTGAAGAGAGGAGACCAACCTTCAGGACCTTTTCCTCGTTCAACAATAGGTTTACCAGCACAGTCATTGGCTAATGGTTTGTCTTCGATACGAATATCGTAGAAGAATCCAGTACCTTCATCAAACATACAGGTATTAATGTAGTTGGCTAACTTATCTGCTTTTTCTCTAAAGTCTTTTGCCTCAGATGTTTTGCCTAATATATCGGCCATTTCAGCTAGGTATTGGTTATCACTATACATATAGCTTGCTTGGTCAACAGATTCTTGCAGTAATGAATATCCTAGTAGTGTGCCATTTTTATCTCGATTTTGAGCAAATTTAACTTCCCAATCAGAGCGTTTACCACCATTTTTAACATAAGCGTCCAGTTGCTCTTTATCGATAAACCCAAACGCTGCTGCATCATCACGACCTGATTCCCAAGAGGCCGCAGTTTGCGCCGGGATCTCAATATGATCATAGTTACCAGATTTAATGATCTCTTGGTATTTATCTAAACCAGCAAGTTCTTCCTTTTTATTACCACGTTCAACTGTAAATAGCATATCGCCATTGTCAGTATTGTGTGCTTTATCGCGTGAAGCGCCGTATTCAGGAACGCCGTTACCGTTATTATCACGGTTACGCAGCCACCAATCATGATAAGCAACCAGCTTAGGGTACATTTCTTCTAACCATGCTTTATCTTCAGTGGTTTTGTACACTTCCATTACTGCCCATGCAGCAAGACTTGGTTTGGTGTTTCTTTCATTCCAGTTACCACCGTCACCGCCTCGCTCTGGACTTGTGTTGTAGGCAACTAAGTCAGGTATAAAGCCTTTATCCCATGGGCGAACAGCGTCATCAGCTTGGATTTGATAAGCAAACATCGCTCGAATGTTGTCTTTAGCGACTTCAGGATTAAAGTGTGCCATTGTATAGGCCTGTTTCCATGTATCCCAAGGCCATGTTTGATTTCCAGAGAACCAACGAGCAGTAACCGATGGCGTTACTGAATCAAATTGCATAGCACCAGCTGCACCACGCCAGTTGGCATTTAAGGTTTCCATTGCCTTTACGGCTACACGCTCTTGGGCTGGTGTTGCGTCAGGATTTGTTAATCCTTTTTCTAGATAATTTTCCCAACGTTGCTCACTTGCCGTTAAGTATTGTTGTGGGTGGGCGAAAATATCCAATATCTTAATTTGTTCTTCTTGATTTTCTTCAGCAGTTAAGACGTGAGAATAAGTGGTGTAGATTGTGGTGGATTGTTCAATTTTTGCCGTAGAGTTAAAGCTTAACCCCTCAACTTTTGTTGTTGTAGGTATCGATTTGTGAATTTGATACTCTGATTCACCAGATGTTAGCAGTGACCAAGTCGCTCTCACTTTACCAAAAGTCACCTTCAAACCGTCATCTGTAGGTACAATGGTTCGATTATAATTTGGGTACTCTTCAGCAATTGTTTTTTCTGATTGGCTTTTTTCTTCTTTAGCGTGATTTCCTTCGATTAATTGACCGTCCCAAACCAGTTCAACAGGAGTGTTTGTGATAATTTTGGTTTCAACTAGCGAGGTACGGTTCGTTGCAAAGCGAAGTGTCATTTCAATAGTTACTTCATCGGACGTTAATATTTGAACTAAAGCTCCTGGAAGACTGTATGCCTCCATGCTGAATTCAACTTTTTTACCATCTTTATATACACTTAAGCGATCAAAATTATTCGCCATAAAGTTAATGTATTCTTCAGTTAGTAGCGCTGTACCTGGGAAACCTCCCATGCCATCGTCATTATCAGGTAGTAGGTGGCCGTGCCATGCTCCCATATCAAAGAAAGGGTTAAAGCGTTGATGATCATCAAAATCGTAATCACGCATGTAATCAGGGGAACCTGTACGGTCGATAACGTTTTTATATTGAGTCGCTTTTAAATCAGAAGTCTTGGTCGTTGATGTCGTTTGAGTACATCCAACAGCAAAAAGGGCAGTAGCAACAGCAAGTGCAGAAATTTTTAAATTCATAGTGGATTCTTATTCTCATTTAAGTAAAGTTTTACTAAATTTAACCTTTGCATGGTAGTCATAAATGAGGGGAGTTTCAGTGAAGCTTGTCTCACAAAATTAAACAAGCTTCATAAACGGTGTGACCTACTTACCAATAGTAATATTGCATGATGAATATTTCGTTGGATGAGTCAGTGGTGTCATTATTCATGAAAAACTTAGAATCAATGGCGGTAGCGAATTTACCATCAGCATATTCATACCAAACACCACCATTGATATATGAGGTAGTTTCATTTTCTGCTGTATCCATTTTTGTGTTTGCATAGTTGTATGCGGCAGATAAGTAAACGCCTTTTGCAACTTCATAATAGGCACTGGTCATAATGCCTGTTTCTGTTCCTTCACTGTATTCATTACCTTGGTCTGTATGATGCCAAACACGAGCAGCTAAGGTTTTATACTCAGCACCTAGTAAATACATCTCACCGGAACCGTCAGTAAATTCAGCACCACCAAGTAATGTTAAATCATCGGCAATATCATATTGGATATAACCATTCACAAAAGCATCATAGGTATATTTATTAGCGTATTCATCATATTTACCAAAATGAACTGGCGCATCATTTTCTGTAAAGTCAGACTCTGGTGCTGCTGAGATGCTATAGCGAAGTGCACCAACTTCGTTACGGATCTTGATCCCTACGTGTACGTCACGAGTATTTGGTAGGGTATAACCATTTTCTGGTGTTGCATCTCCCCACCATTGAATATCATCGAGTGAAGAGTCAATGCGTCCAGCAATAAATTCGGTCCCAGCATCGGTTCGATATCCGGCATAAAATCGATTTATACCTCCTTCAAAGCCACCCCAACCATGACCAGTAGCCCATGCATTACCATCGTCATCAGCTTGGACTGTCCAACCTTCACCATAAATGAGGCCAAACCAATTTCCTTCTTCAATGGCAAGACCTCCTTCAATATATGTTCCATCACTGTAACGGCCTTTATCGTTGCCATCAAAAAACGTTCTTCCCCCAATTCCCATTTCACCGTAAAAATCAGTTTCAATGGCGTGAACGTTTGCTGTTAAAAGTAGAGTTGAAAGTAGTGACAGCTTCGCAAAAGTAGGTTTCATATGTAAATATTCTCACTATAGTAGAATTCATTTTTATAGGTAAATATTGGGAACCAACGCTTCTGTAATTGTGTTTGTAGCGATGACCAATAAGAGAAAGAATATCGATGAGAAGGTTGAAATAGTAGGCTCTAAAGGGAAAAGTGTGAGTATGTTAAGACGATTTTTACTTATATTTACCTAAATTTTACTTGTAGAAAAATCACATGATTTGATTTTTAGAATCGCTACGATTACCGTTTTATCAATGAAAATTGAGCGTTAATATATCTTGCATAGATTAATCGAATAAAAAAGGCACTGAATATTATCAGTGCCTTTTGTCATATCTAGGGGAAACTAAATGCTAATTTGTTTCGTGTTACTTGGTTGATGTTGCTGTTTTGAGCTCTTGACTCTTTGCTTGTTTTTTCTCGAAGCGAGAGATCCACCAGTAAGCAAGTGCTGAGAAAATCATGGTCATAAAGACATTGATAAAGAAGGCTTTCATTAAATCTACACCTGTTGGGAAGGCTGAAGCCGTCATACTTACAACAAAGATAAGAATAAGAACAGATACAACACCCATACCGAAATGACGAGAACCCATGCGGAAATCACGAGGCGTGTCATCAAACTTTAGACGGAAAACAAAGTAGGCAATCATGATGAAAATAGGCGGTAACATTGCAGTACCTGCTGTTAAGTTAATTGCAGTATTCATCATCTCTTGTACTGATTCAGAGCCAAATCCGTTAACAACAAGCATGACAAATACAAAAGCAAATTGCCACCAAGCTGCGCGAACAGGAACACCATGCTCATTTAACTCAGTTGTTTTTTCACCATAGACACCTTTTGGAATTTCAGAAAAGTGGATTTTAACTGGTGCAGCGGTCCACATCATCATTGAGCCAAACATTGCGATGAATAGAACGATACCAACAAAACGACCGACTAGAGCTTCAGAAATATTGAAGTACTGAGCCATACCGGTAAATATTTCAACCATACCGCCAGCATACGTTAAGCTTTCACGTGGAATGAACACATTTACAAGTAAAGAACCAACAGCGTACATAGCACCAATTAAAATACCTGCTGCGATAATGACTTTAATAAAGGTTTTTTGACCACCTTTTACGTCTTTTAAATAAGCCGCTGCGGTTTCTGCACCACCGGCAGCTTGGAAGATCCAACACATAATACCAAGAGTTGCCCAATTAATGGTTGGTGTCATTGCTTCCATCGTAATTGGTTGAGCAGGGGTATGATCGCCACCAAGCGCCATTAATGCTCCGATAACATAGATACCAAACAGGGCAAATACACCATAAGCAACCATTTCTGATATTTTACCTAACCATGATGCGCCTTTGGTCGATATGTGTGTGGCTGCTGCAAATAACACAATAGAGATAATGGATGTCACCATTGGTGAAAAAGAGTATTCATAACCTAGCATTGCATATGAAGCATAAGCAATTACGTTTGGCAGTAGGGATACGAACCAAAATAGATTTACAAACCAGTATAAGAAAGAGCCTAGATAGGCCATCTTTGTTCCCAGAGGTTGTTTTAACCAGTCATACATGCCTGATTCAGAGTTTTTATTAGCAGATACAAATTCGGCAATGATAAAAACGAATGGAATAAAGTAGACAATAGTCGCTAGCAAAAAGATAGGGGCCGAGCTTAATCCCAATTCAATGTTGTTGTTTACAATGTTACGCACGTTAAATACGGCGGCCATTGTCATAGACAGCAAGGCAAACTTACCTATTGTGCCTCGTACAGATTCAGACATAGTTATTGCATTCCTATATGTTTGCGTTAATGTTATTTTTGTATGTAAGGTAACTTTTAGTAAAATTATAGTAATTAATTTTACTAAAAGTTACTGTGAGATGTGTCATTAAATAATGAAGAAAAAACAAACAAAGTGTGATGATGGTCTAGTCTAGTTGGATGAAGTTTATAAAAGTGTTGCTGTATTCAGTTAGTATTCGCCTTCAATAAACAGTTCATTGGTACAGCAATAGATGTTTAATTCATTATCTAAATCTATAAAACGCGACTTTACCTAATGTAATACTCATATAAATTAATAAATGTTTCAATAAGTATAATTATATGAAATTATTTATAGTGAGAGATTGATTATTTATAATCAATTAAATATAAATATTGACCTTTTTGAGATTGCAGCATATAAGGTAGCAAAATTTAATGTATCTAATATAAGGCCTAAATATTTAATTTTAATTGTCTTTAATAGAACGGAAACCTAAACCACTTTCATTCAATACAAACAACAGAAGGTTAAACTGATAGAGCTATTTTGAGTTTTTATTTATTAGTTTTATTGATATAGCAATTATTTTGTCATCATAGAATGATTCATTTTTGTGAATGAATTATATGTATTTGTAGTATGTAAATTTAAAATGATTAATGTTAAATTATTTGGTCTAGAGAAGTTCTTCTTATTCGTTGTTTTGTTTTTTGGTGTTTTAGCATCGATAATTTATTATCATATATATTCCATATCAATTTTGGAAAAAAGCATTCACATTAACTATCAAAAGGTTGTTGATGTAACAAAGCGCTTTCATGGGTATTATATAAATTCGGATACGATACCTTTAAAAAAAGGTGTTCATGATAATGATGGCGTAGGCGTTATTGTTAATAAGTTGGGAAACGTTAAGGTTTTATCTCCAGCTATAAATCAGCTTTATAAGAGCTTATCTGAAGTGATAGAGTCAAAATATATCTGGACTGTTGCTGTTATAGATAAATTGCATCATGAAAATACAGAAAACTCATATTTCAGGCCTTTAAGAGATGGTTATCTTAGATTTAATAATAAATCATTGCATGATTCTAATATATTAGAAAGCATAGTTAATTTAGAAAGCTTGAAAATTAGTTATAAATCTTTTCATCATGACGATGTTAGAATTACTGAGATATATAAAGAGCAATGGACTGGTGAAGAAATATACTCAGTTATTTATCCTATTTACTTAGATACAAAGCTAACGTCGGTTATTATTGTAGATATTAAAAGAGGGTGGAATTCTCTTTTAATTGAAAACTTTAACCAGAAACGCTGGACTCATTTTTATTATGGTAAAGGTGCTAATTGGGCAACGTTTACTCTTGCATTGCCATATACATCTGATAAATATTCACCAGGTGTCAGTATTGATATTTTTTCAATATTAGTTGTGAGCTTTTATATATCTTTTATTGTCTTCTTTGCCGCATTATGTGGTTATTATTTTTATGTAAAAGTAAGCATAATGAGAAGTTATGATCATATGACGGGTTTTTATCGCCGTGATTTTTATGAGCCAAAGTTAAAAGCATTAGAGTCAGCTTCATTTTTAATGATAGATATCGATCATTTTAAGCGAGTAAATGATACTTACGGACATGATTTTGGAGATATTGTTATTCAACAAGTTTCTTATCGTATAAAAAACTGCATTAGAGTCAATGATATTGCGATCCGGTGGGGAGGCGAAGAATTCATAGTTATTTTTCAAAAAATCGATCAAGACGATCTTATGAATAAAGCAGAAGTTATTCGAAAAGTGATAGAAAATAAATCGATTGATGGAATAAATATTACTATATCTATTGGCGGAGCTAAACAAAGAGATTTTGAATCAGTTAATGATGTAATAAAAAGAGCTGATGCAGCTCTCTATGATTCTAAGAATACAGGTCGTAATAGAGTTACATTAGATAAGAACAACTATGATTTCAATTAATGCGGATAAAAATAATATGTACATGAGATTTTTCTTATGCTCATTCATATTGTCAGGATATGTATTGTATCAATATAACAGATTAGAAATAGATTCGTTTAAAATGGAATTTCAAAGTAACATCAATAAACTTTATGATACGATCAGAAAGATAACACCATATTATTTGAATACCAATACGGTAGAGTTATATAAAGGGACGTATACTATTGATCAAGTTTCGGTAATGGTGAATGAAAATAGTAAGGTAAAGGAGTTATCTTTAGGAATAAATTTATTAGAAACAGAGATTAGAAAATATATTGGTGATGACTATTGGAGTATTGCAATCATACAAAAGTCGGACATAAATACAGATTCAAATACAGCACATTTTAAGCCTTTACGAGATATCCATGTTAATCTAAATTCAGATATGAAATATGATCACAATTGGATAGATAGAATATTGATTAATGAAAATATATCAAGCAATTATCATATTCTATCATTGTGCGACTTGAAATTAACAGAATCTTACGTTGAGAAAATCTCGGAACAAAAGGTTAGAAGTATATTTTACCCTATATATGTTAACAAAAATTTAACTGCAATGTTTCTGTTGGATATTAAAGATACTGTATTTAATAATTGGTTAACTCAATTTAATAAAGATAGATTTAGCTTTTTATACTATATCAATGATAAAAATCCATTTTTTACTTTAGATAACTCAATAGATATTCCTTGTTCTCCAGTAGGAAATATATTGGGATTATCAATTAATGTAAATAATATAATAATATGGAGTTTGTTATTTGCATCTGTTATTACTTGCGGGTTCATTTTTATTGAAAAAACATTAAGAAAATTTATTTTTTATTGCACACTCGATGACATGACGGGGCTTTATCGTCGTGACTTTTATGAAATGAAACTTAATCATATGTCAGGTAAATCTATTATTATTGTGGATATTGATAAATTTAAAGAAATCAATGACAAACACGGTCACTTTAAAGGAGATGAAGTCATAACTGAGGTATGTCGTCGTTTAAGACAATGCATTAGAGGTGATGATTTAGCTATTCGTTGGGGTGGTGAAGAGTTCGTTATTGTTTTAAGTAATGTTTCTTGTATTGATTTATTTAATCGTTCTGAAGCAATAAGAATATCGGTTTCAGAAAGCCCAATTGCTGGTATGAATGTGTCTGTATCTATAGGTGCAGCTATAGGGCAGAAATTATCTTTTAAACGAACGCTAAAAATGGCGGATACTGCATTATATCAATCAAAAAATGCAGGAAGAAACAAAGTAACGGTATTTGAAGGATAATATATATGAAATTTATTACTAATAAATATACTGTTTATTTGTTGATTCTTGTGGTTTTTGTACAATTTTTCGTCGTTACAGATTACGAAAAATTTGTTGATAATAACGTTAGAAGTGCAATTGAGAGTATTGAATATAAACTTGATTCAGCCAAAGAAACAGTCGGTGAGTTACAGAAGTTTAAAGAGAAAAATTGTGAAGAAATGATGTTACCTTTACAAAAGATTGTTGCCTTAAATCCAATGATAAATAGCATTTCATTTGTTCGTGACGGTGCTTACTACTGTAGCTCTATTGCTGGTAAGAAGGTGTCTTCTGCGGTATTACCTAAAAGAGAGATTCATATACATGAAAAGAATTACTTAACTGGAATGCCAAGTTTTTCTTATTATCATCAGTATAATGACGATCATGGGGTTCAATTTTACATGAAGGGGATCTCTGTTGATTTAGGCGATAGTCCGGTTGGTCATCTATCTTTATCTAATAAAGAATACGTGATATCAAAAAACAATGTATTTAGTGTGTATGTGCCAAATGAAAAGCAGACACATAAATCAGAAAAATACGATTTTGTAATTTTACTGGACTATAATGCTGAACTATCAATAAAAAATTATCTCATTAGTCATGTACTTACGATTGTTATCGTCTTACTGCTAATCATGCTTATTAAAGTATTATCATTTAAGCTTTCGTTATTAGATATTGAATTGATAAGGCTAAAAAAAGCAATTAAAAACAACAGGATAGTTCCTTTCATACAACCTATTGTTGATGCTAATGAAAATATCATTGGAGGGGAGGTATTAGCTCGATGGATTACTTCTTCAGGTGAGGTTATTCCGCCGTTGTCTTTTATTCCTAAAATAGAAAAGTTTGGTTTAATTAACGCAATGACGAAATCCTTATTAAATCAGCTTAAAGTGTATGTAAATGAGCATCAGGTTCATGGATTAAAAGTAAGCGTAAATTTTACTGAAAGCTGTCTTTATGATGAAGAAATGTACGAATTGTGTAAAGAGTTATCGGGACACTTTATATTGATTTTAGAATTTACAGAATCTATGGAATTTGCAGATAAAAATAAGATAATTTTGTACATGGAAAAGTTTAGAAAAATTGGCGTTCAATTTTCCCTTGATGATTATGGAACAGGATATTCATCATTGAAATATTTAAACTACTACCAGTTTGATGTTATCAAAATTGATAAATCATTTATTGATGATATAGAAACGAATCAGCACTCTATCAAAATTATCGAGAACATTATCTTATTAGCCAATAATTTAGATATTCAATTAGTTGCGGAAGGCGTTGAGAACCATCGACAAAAGAAAATTCTTAATGATTTGAACATTTCAGCACAGCAAGGGTTTTACTATTTCAAACCAATGCCTTTGGATAATTTTCATTCCATAATGCGTGATTAAAACAAAAGGGGGAATAAATTATGTTTATTCTCCCTTTTGTTTATTTTTGCATCAGGATTAGGTAGTAGTCTAGTTAACTTAAGAATTTTTCTATATCAACGTCATCACATTGTTCTGGTTTTAAATAGGTATCTGCGTACTTTTTATATAAACCAGAGGTTAAGAATAAATCAAATAGATCACTATCAATATGTTGATCTTTAACCATAAAGTGCATTATTTTGAGAGATTCCGTTAAGGTTTTGGCTTTTTTATATGGACGATCGTGACTGGTTAATGCCTCAAAAATATCAGCTATCGCCATCATTTTTGCTGTTAATGGCATTTGTTCAGACGTAAGACCCATAGGGTAGCCTGTACCATTCACTTTCTCATGATGACCGCCGGCTATCTTTGCAATGTCCTTCATCGTTTTTGGAAAGGGAAGGGTTTCTAACATTTGAATTGTTTGAATTATATGGTTGTTTATTACAAATCGCTCTTCGTTATTCAGTGTTCCTCGTTGAATTAACAAATTGTAGATTTCACCGAGATTATTTTCGTATTGAGTCGGTTGTAATGTGAATCGCTCATCATGCGGTAGGTTCATTTCTCTTGGAATTAAGTGAAATAGGTTATCTTGTAATAGATTTACAGTTAATGGTACTTGTTGGCCATCAGAGTTATTTAGACGTTCTTTTTCTTCCCAAGAAAGACCAAGACTGGAGTCTAGAGTTTGTGTCCATGTTCGTTGGCTAATCTCTTGTATTTGTGTCGCGTCTTGTTCAGATAAAAATTCATCTCCGACATTCATTTTTGCAATGAAAGTAAATTCGTCATCAAGTTTCTGCCATTCATTCTGTAATATTTCTTTATTCTTTTGTGGGAGTTCTTGTTTGAACGCTTGCTTCCATTGTTCTATTTCAACATCACGCTTTAATACTTCAAATCGAGTTCTTATTTCATGGATACGGTTATAGATAGTTTCTAGTTTTGTCGCTTTATCAACAACGTGTTCTGGTGTTGTAATTTTTCCGCAGTCATGTAGCCATGATGCAATTCGTAATTCTTCTTTTTGTATGTTGTTTAATGTGAAATGTGTAAATTTGGGTGATGAAGATTGATCTGCAACTTCTGCTAACCATTGTGTTAATACCGGCACTTTTTGACAGTGGTTACCTGTATAAGGTGATTTAGTATCGATCGCACTGGCCATGACTTGAATGAATGATTCAAGTAAGTCTTTTTGGTTTTGTAACATTTTCCGACCATGAAGAGCAATGGCAGTAAAATTTATTAATGATTCGAAGTAATCGAATTTATCATTACGTATGGCTTCACTATCCTTAATATCAAAAACTAATACCATAGCGCCAATAGTTTGCTTTCCTTTTGTGAATAATGGGAAAGTGAGTGACCATGTATCTTCGTCTTTTAGTCCCAGTTTTTCTTTTTCATTTATGTCGAGTTTTTGAATACTTAAACCTTCAAAAGGTTTCTTTTTAACTAGGATGTATTCCAGATTTTTAGCTATCTCTTTGTCGTCGAGAGAGTAACGTTTTAATTCGCTAATATCTTCATTTTTTGTGTTTGCACGCCATGCAAAATGAGGCTCTATGTGTGTTTCATCATCATTAATGAGATAAAGGTAGGCTCCTGCCGCTTGTGTCGCGTTAGCTGTATTTCGTCCAATGATTTGTATGAGATCATCAATCTCATGCTCTTCTAATATGGTATTGGTTAAGTTGAAGTAGTTCTCAATAGCGGATTTCATGCTAGTAACGGATTTATTTAGGTTATCTATTTCTAATATTTTCGTTGGTGATTGCTTGAGCTGAGAAAAATCGAATTTTGATATTAATTGAGCTTGTTCTGTTGCTTGTTTGATAGGTTTGGAAATACGCTGCGATACAAAATAAACACAAGGAATGGAAAGACACAGTACTAAAAAAGACCATAAGATAGCTTGATTGCGAATAACGGATGCACTTGATAAAAGTTCTGATGCTTTTACTGCCACTAATAAATTCAGCGTTCGTTCTTGATTTATAGGAACAGAAAAAATTTTTCCATACCAATCCTCATTGTTATGTTGATATCGTTGTATTTCTTGGTCTAAATGAAGTTGTTTTAATGCCGCAATTGCACTTTGATTGAATATGTCTTTTAACATAACGGCTTGGTTTTTTAGTTTAGTATTAGCACTGTAATTGCTGGCATAAACAATATTTTCTTCATCATAAAGTACTCTTACCGATGAGGTGTGATTTGAGGTGCTTTTTAGGACTTCATCCACCTTGCTCATAAGTAGGTCTGCACTAATAACAACATCATTATCTGCTTTTTGATGAATGGTTAAGCCAAATTGGTTAATAGCGCTGAAGTAACGAGGCTTAGATAAAATAGTTTGGTTTATTGTTGATTTTTTAAACCAATCTTCATTTCTAGGATCATTATTGGGGATCTCAAATACCTGAGAATCAATGAGCTTATTGGTTTTATCATAAAAGTATATGGTACTTGTCGTTTTTGTTTCTAAGAGTGTATTTATAAAGTAATAACGTGCAGCATGAGGGGCATTTAATTCCTTTTTTAAAGAGTGATTCTCAATAATACCGACCCCAAACCAGTCTCCATTAGGGTAAGTGATACGATAGGTTGATACATGGTTATTCAATTTTAAAAGCATTAATAATTCAGAAAAGTAAGCTTTACGCTCTTCTAACGTATTGGTTTTTATTATTTCTTTTTTGGATAACTCTCCAACGGCATTAAAGGCTGGCCGATACTCATCACGCATTGAAAAGCGAGTTTCATTGGCTATTCGGTCAAAAATAGTTGAGTTAGCTTCAAGTAGAATATCATTCATGCTCTTATTGGCTAACAGGATTTGTGCGGTACAGATGATGGCGATCATCAATATAAATAATGTTGATATATGAACGTGTAGTGGGAAGACGAGTTTAGCTCTTATTGTTTTTATTATACGTTTCATAATGCACCATTTATCATTTACCTATAACTAAACGTAGTTGATAAATAGAAAAAGATCCGAGAATATTATTCACGGATCTTTAGGTGGTGCTAAGTATATTAATTATTGTTGAACGGCTGCTTTTGATTCCTCAATTAACTGTTCTTTAGTTAGCGATTTTTCATATTGGCTGTATTTCCACCATGCGAACCCAAGGAAGATTACGATGCCACCAACGTTGTAGAAAATGATAGTCATAATGTCAGCACCTGTTGGGAAGGTTGAAGCAAAGAAACCAACCGTAAAGATACTAATAAGAATCGAAACAATAACAAGGCCAGTAAAACGAGAACCCATTCTGAAATCACGTTCTAAGTGATCCAGTTTTAAACGTAGATTTAAGTAAGCAATCATGATGAACAGTGGTGGAAGCATAGATGCTGCCGCTGTCATGTTGATGATGGTGCTCATTAAGTCTTGTACTGTATCTGAGGCTAATGTTGGGATAAACATCAGTGGAATTACGATTAAGAATTGAATCCATGCTGCACGTTCAGGAACGCCTTGTTTATTTAGAGCTACCGTTTTTTCACCAAAAATGCCTTTTGGAATTTCTGAGAAGAAGATTTTAACTGGTGTTGCTGTCCACATTAATAGTGAGCCAAGCATTGCAGTAAATGAAACGACCCCCACAAAACGGTTCATTAAGATTTCAGATAAACCAAAGTGTCTTGCTAAACCTTCAAATACTTGAACTGAACCACCAGTAAACTTGAGAACTTCACGAGGTACAAACACGTTCGCTAAGATAGAGCCAACAGAGTAAAGTGCACCGATAAAGATACCTGCAATGATGATAACTTTAACGAATGATTTGTGACCACCTTTAATGTCGTTAACGTAAACCGCTACCGATTCAGCACCGCCAGCTGCCATGAAGATCCATGTGATTACACCAAGGAATGCCCAGTTAAATGATGGAGTCATTGCTTCAATGGTAATCGGATCTGCAGGTTCAATACCGCCAATTAATGCTCCACCTGATAATAGAATGTAAGACAGAGTAAGCAGAAGCATTAATGATGAGGTTAAAGAAGTAATTGGACCTAATAATTTTGCACCGTTATTGGATACATGAGTCGCTACAGCAAATAATAAGGTACTTAATACTGCGGTAGTAAATGGTGTAAATATGTATTCAAACCCTAAGAATGCATAAGAGGCATAAGCGATGATTCTTGGTAGAAGTGAGGTGAAGAAAAATAGGTTAACAAACCAATAAGTATAAGCGGTAATGAAAGCCCAACGACCGCCTAATGAACTTTTTACCCAAGCGTATACGCCGGCTTCTGAGTTTTTATTTAAAGATACAAATTCGGCAACAATCAAACAAAAAGGAACGAAATAGAAGAGGGTAGCCAAAAAGAACATGGGTGCAGAAGATAGCCCGATTTCAATATTGTTGTTAATGATATTATTGAAGCTATAAACTGCAGCAAAAGTCATAGACAGTAAGGCGAATTTGCCTATCGTGCCACGAGTTGATGTAGACATAAGGTACTCCGATGAATCACATATTGTAGGGATACCAATCCATTTATTATATAAGTAATGGTATTGGTATGGAGGGATTTGGTCATGCTTATAAACCAATCCCTCCTTATTTTTTGGCTCTGAATGTAGTTTCAGATACCGTTTTATTATTGTTTTATTGCGGTGTTGCTTAGTTTACTTATTCAGGAAATAGCCATCTTCGATTGTGACTTTTAAAACCACTTTACGAACACGATTATCACCGTGGAATTTATAGGCTTTGCTGTTATCAAATACCGCGACTTGACCTTCACAAAATTGGTGTATTTGACCATTACCGTTTAGGTGTTCACGATCCGTTTCATCGGAATATGCTTGCACGCTTTCTAGTTCAGACTTATCTGCGACCTCAACCGTTTCACGGCCTTCTAGGTAGTAATGAATATCAAAGTATCGGCGGTTACCAACAAAGGTTTCTGTATTTTTAGCAATGCCATCTTCAATCATGTAGACCAGAGAATCGCCAATGGAATACATGATCCCATCACGTAGATTGCCAATGTTTTCAATTGCTTCTACACAACGATTCCATTTACGGCCGTCGCGATATACCACTTTAAATTGTTCTAAGTTGTCTAAAATGATCATTACTTTTCTCCGCCTTCAATTGTTGTTTTTGAAGTGAATGCTGTGTTTGAGATGAATGTGTGATTCGCCAATGCTTTAGGTGAACAGCCACCTTGTTGAAATGGAACCAAAGTCAGTGCGTATTGGAATTTATCCATGTAAACACGGTATGAATCTAACACCTCAGAGCCCCAAGAGTTTGAGCCTAATCCCATTAACTTATGGTCAAGGTTTAGGGTGATGTAACCACTCTTCTCAAGTTCAATGGTGTGCTGCGCTTCATGAATGTTTTGGTTAGTGTAGAACCAAGCACTGAAGTTGATTTCTTGCTCAGGTTTAACAAACAGACCACTACCATGACGGTTAGCAAGCGATGCCCAACGAACGTGCTGACGGTTACCGTTGTTTTGTGGGAACGGGTAGTTTTCAAACATATTCGCTACCGTTGTTTGGTATACATCAATCATGTTTGCTTGTTGGCTGTCTTGGTAGTTTTCTTCTGGGCCACGACCATAGTATTGAACTTGGTCAAAGTCATTATTGATACCAAGATCCAAACCAATCACAGGGATCACATGAGGGTAATCACCGTAACGTTCACCAGAGAGTTGAATGTTTAGCTGACCTTCTTTGTTGATTTCATACACGTAAGTACAACGCATGCCAAAATCAAACACAGGTGGGGCAATAATGCTGGTTACTGTGAAAGTCGCTTTACCGTTTGAGGCATCAAGTTCAATAGAGCGGAAATGCTCTTGCATGATTTGAAGATGCGCAGGCTCCCACAGACCTTCATGTTCCTGCTTATGGTTATCCACCATTGGCTTGAAGAAATTCAATTTAGGTGCGCTTGCAATTAACTCATCACCATTCACAACCCATGAGGTTAATTTACCGTTCACTTTCGAGAAAGTAAGTGCGAAGTTCAGCCCTTTTACTACATAATCCAAACGAGACGCTGTGATATCAAGTGCGATTGCATTGCTGTTTGTGAAGACAGGCAGTTGTTCTGTTTTCTCTTTCAATTGAACTTGGTAAACCGCAATATCGTGATTCGCTTCGCTATACAGAGTGCGAGAATCTTTACGTACTGTGAAATTAACGAATGTTTCGCGTCCATCCAGTTCAGGTAGTGTGATTTCAATATCTCGGCTTGAGTTTTCAGTTAAGCCTTCCATTTTGAATGTGGTGCTTTGTAGCGTTTCGCCTTCAGCACGGATCTCAGCGGTAATGGTGTAGTCATCAAGGTTTGAGAACCACAACTTGTTATCGACAGTGAAAACACCGTTTGCTGCATCTTTAGCGCGAATTTTAACTGGTGCGATAACTTGCTTATATTCTTTTAAGCCAGGACCCGGAGTTTGGTCTGAATAAACTAAGCCATCCATACAGAAGTTGTAGTTGTTTGGATAATCGCCGTAATCGCCACCGTATTTTAAGAACTCAGTGCCATTTTCATCTTTAGCAAGAATACCGTGATCACACCATTCCCATACGTAATGACCTTGAATAGAATCATGTTTGTAGAACACGTTTTGGTATTCAGTTAATCCACCAGGACCGTTACCCATTGCGTGTGCGTATTCACAAATGATGCGTGGTTTATTGTGAGGGTGTTCACCAAAGGCATTCATTAGTTGAGCACGAGAGTACATAGTACTGATGATATCAACCACTTCAGCATCACGGTCTTCTTCGTAATGAACCAGACGCGTGTCATCAATTGCTTTTGCTGCATCGTACATTGATTTGATATTACAACCGTAGCCAGATTCGTTACCCAGTGACCACATGATGATAGAAGCGTGGTTTTTCTGAGCATGAATATGACGTTCAATACGCTCTACAAATACGTGCTCCCATGCAGGATCATTGGTAATGCGGCTTAAATCACCTACGTTTGCAAAGCCGTGTGTTTCTACATCGGTTTCACCCATTACAAACAGACCGTATACATCGCACAGTTCATAGAAACGAGGGTCGTTAGGGTAGTGAGCAGTACGTACCGAGTTGATGTTGTGTTGCTTCATTAAAATAATGTCTTTCTCAACACGATCCATACCGACAGCACGACCTTTTAGGTGATCGTTATCGTGACGGTTCACACCATGAAGCATGACGTATTTGTTATTGATGTAGAACAGGCCATCGCGCACTTTAATATCACGGAAGCCAACTCGGTTCGGGATGATTTCTAGTGTTTTTCCGTTTTCATCTTTAAGAGTCAGGATTAATTGGTATAGGTAAGGGTTTTCTGCTGTCCAATGCGTTGGGTTTTCCATATCGATATTGATATCAACGCTATGGTTCGTATCAAAAGAAAGCGAATTGACTGTGCCTTCAGAAACGACAGTCTGACCATCAAACAGTGTGTAACCTAGTGAATAATCAGATACAGAGTTGTTTGTTAGATTTTCTAGCTGGGCTTTACAAGACAATGTTGCACTTTGGTAGTTTTCATCAAAATCAGTGCGGATAGTAATGTCTTGAACGTGTACTTGCTCTTTACCTACTAAGTAAACATCACGGAAGATACCGCCTGTCCACCACATGTCTTGGTCTTCAATGTAAGTGGAGTCAGCCCATTGCATAACACGAACAGAAAGCAGGTTTTCACCTTGTTGTGCAAATTCAGAGATATCAAATTCAGCAGTTAAACGACTGCCTTTACTAAAACCAACGTAATTACCGTTTACGTAGACTTCAAAGTAGGTTTCTACACCATCAAACTTGATGATGGTTTGTTTGTCGTTCCATGTTTCACCCAGAGTGAACGTGCGTTGGTAAGCACCTGTTGGATTATCGCTTGGTACAAATGGAACATCAATTGGGAAAGGAAAGCCTTCATCAGTGTATTGAAGATCGCCATGACCTTCCATTTGCCACATGTTAGGAACCGTAATATTGCCCCAATCGCTCATGTGTTGAGAATAAAACTCTTCAGGAACAAGTAAAGGATTAGTAAAGAAATTGAATGTCCATTGACCACTTAATAATTGGTAATGGCTGCTTAATTCACGTTGGAATGTACGAGCAGCTTGAACTGAGTCATATGAGAAGAAGTAAGCGCGTGGAGCCATGCGATTCTCATTTAAGCGGAAGAAGTTTTCCCAATTGTTCACGTGTAGCCTCCCGGTCAGTGCCGATAGTTCTTATAAATAGGTAAATATAAATCGTAGTAAATAACTCTCTGGTAAAAGATATTAACTAAAGTTTTAGTAAAACAAATCGGTAAATTCTTTTACTTTTAACTTGGTCACATAATGAACTGAGCTTTGTGAGCGTGGTAACGTTAATCAAGTGTATTGATACAATTCATTAACTTAAATGGCTGCTTTTGGATGATATAAGAGCAAAGTGGTGAAGATGTGTTCGAAAAGGGTAGAGGGTGTATAAAGGGGGCTAGTTATTAATATAAAAAAAGCAACGCCATAAACGTTGCTTAATGTTGGTAGTAAATTTATTGGAAAATTTTACTTTTTAGTCGTATCACGTAAGCGTAATTTACTTGGAATATAAACACGTACTGGAATCGCACGTTCATCACGACGGCGCTCAAGTAATAAGTTAATGCCTTGGCTTCCCATTAGTTCAGAGTGAATTCGAACCGTTGATAAAGAAGGGAAAGTAAATTTAGCTGTTGGAATATCATTAACACTGATTAAAGCAATGTCTTCAGGGATACGTAATCCTTTTTCATGGATAGCCCGTAAAACGCCAATAGCAATCGAATCTGAGGCAATAAACCACGCATTTGGGTAATCCGTTTCTAGCATCTCTTTTGCAAGCTTGTAACCCGATGAACTTGAGAAATCACCACGATAGAGATCCGATTCGGATACCACACCTTTTAGTTGACCATATTCAGCGAATACTTCTTCACGAATGTCTGAACAGTTTTCATCATCTTGACCACCAATAAAGCCAATACGTTGATAACCTTGATTCATGAAGTAGTTGATGACTTCTTTACTGATACGAGCAAGATCAATATCAACAGAATCAAAGTTTTGCTCATGATCGGTATAATCAATATAAACAATGTTTTTGCTGATTTTTTGAATTGCTTTTAATTGTTCTTTAGTTTGACGACCGACCAGTAAAATACCATCAACTTTTGAATTCTTAATGTCTAAGCTGCTTTCATAGCTGTTAGTTAATGTGATATCAAACTTATCACATTGGGTTTCAATACCGTGGCGAATAGCAAGGTAATATGGGTCGTTTACTTCGGTTTCTTGCTTGTAATTGTATAAAGCTAGAAAGTGTAGTTGTTCTTTTGCTAATTTTGGCAATGCACTGGCTAACTTACGAGTAGAGCTTGTTTTGTATTCGAGCTTTTCTGCTATTTCAAAAATACGTCGCTTTGTTTCTTCTTTTACGCTTAGCGTCGGGTCTTCATTTAAGACACGAGAAACCGTTGCCAATGAAACTTCAGCTTCGTTGGCTATTTCCTTTAACGTTGCCATTCATCCTCCAGCCTTTAATTTTATAATATTGGCTTTATGTTACTTAATAAATGATGATTTTGATACTTAAATCTGGTTTTTACTAAAGTTTTACTCTAGTTGTTATTGGGATTTTTGATATAGGAAGCCTATTGGGGCAATCGCTTGATTAAATAGACGTTTTTTTTGGGCTAAAAAAAGCTCAGCAGTTGAAATAGCATCGACTAAAGCGTGATGAGCGGGGTAGTCTGGTAACTTGTATTGACGTCTGAGAGAAAATAAACGGAAATCTCTTTGATAACGGTTTTGTTGAATCGTATTTTGTTCAATTCTAAGGGTATCTAACCAAATTATAGGCAAATTTGGCAATTGCAGTGAAAGGAAAAATTGCTCTAAAAACCGCTGCTCAATGGTTGCTCCATGAACAACAAGAATATTGCTGGGTAAATTCGAAAAGAAACACTCCATTGCCTCTTCGAGTGAAATACCCATTTTTTGTTGCTCAGGTAAAATGTGATGCAATGAGCGGGCAGTATGATCTCTTTCTTCACGTTCATTTTCTGCATTTATTGAGATTGGCTCATTAATGATATGGTGCTGGGCACTATTGAGTTTTATTACGCCATTAATAATATGAACCCAACCAATGCTCACGATATGATCGGTTTTCGGATTTAGCCCTGAGGTTTCAAAATCCACTACAGTGAACGCCATATCATTACTGTTTTCTTTAGGACTTGGGTAAGGTGCTTTAAGAAAACGGGCTAAATAATTAGGTAACTCTAAGTTTTGTTCGATTAATGCTTGTCTCTGCTCTTCTAGGCGATGCAATGGATGACGATTAGAGAATAGTTCCATCATATGAGCGATGATATTTTTGTTCGTTAATGATTTATCAGGCATGTGTTAGACACCAAATTTCATTTTCATTAATTCTTGAAAGTTTGAAACGATACGAAACGCATCTTTTAAATGCTGACGTTCAAAACTACCAAACAAATCAGGCTGTAGTTGACTATCAATGGGTGTGTCATTTTGAATTGCTTGTAATTGGTGTTGGAAACGCAAGCGATTTGCATAATGATAAGTTTCATTGAGATCTTGATATGTTGAATCGTTAAGAACACCAACTTGGTGTAAGAACTCCATGCGCTCTGTGGTATTTAATGCAGTACCTTCTTGCAGTAGTGAATAAATACGGATGAAATCAACCATACAAGAAATGGCGGCTTTTTTGATATTTAACACCTTATTGTTATTACCATCTTTCTCTAATACCAAATGCTTAAAGATGCCAAGAGGTGGGCGGGTTCTTAATGCATTACGTACCAGAGCTACGGTTAACTGCATATTATTGCTTACCAGTTCATGGCGGCAGGAATCAACCGATTCAAAGAGTGCTTCATCACCATAAATTGGACGAATTTCTAAAAATACATTGAGATTGAGTAATAACTCGTATTCAGGGTTATTACTCCATTTGCGGTAGTATTCTTGCCAGATCTCTGCTTTTTGGCACCATTTCGGTGTAGCTGCCATAAAGCGACCTTTACACAATGTGTAATCTAATTCTGAGAGCGCTTTACATACGTACATCGAGAAATGATTAAAATAGATTCTGTCTGATTCTGTCGCATCGTCAGCAAGGATAATAGCATTGTCTTGATCTGATGCTAAATGAACTTCATTTCGAGCATGAGAGCCCGCGACGATCCATGTAAATTTACAAGGTGGCTGACCGAATTGTTCAATGGCAAGTTCGATTAATCGATACGTAAATGCATCATAAATCATACTTAATACTTGCCCAATAATACTTGGCGATGAATTGCTCTCCATCATTCCTTGAAACACAGCACTTCGTTGTTTGGATAAATCAATTAACGTCGAGATGGAATCAGCGTGACGGATTTTATCCAGTAAGAAAATAGATTGAACACTGTCATTTTGAATTAAATGTTGTGGGGTGATGAAGCCTGTAACTTGCTTTTGATGATTAAGTACCGGAATATTTTGAATATTATGCTTCATCATCAATTGAACAGCTGACATCACCAAGTCATCTTCATATACGGTATGAATTTCTTGGGTCATGATAGAGGATATAGGATCATGAACATTTTTTGCTTGAGCAACCACACGTTTCGTCATGTCCTTATCGGTGATCATTCCAATTAGATGTTTATTTTCATCGACAATAAAAGCACACGAAACGCCAACGACATTACGCATTTGATGAGCAACTGCTTGAATCGTATCGGTAGGGGATGCGATCGCTATGGTTGAGTCCGCAATATTACTGTTAGGACGAAGGTAGTTTTGATGTGCCTGTTGTTGGCTGTCTTGTTTACTATCCTGTGCACGCAAACGCGTTTTTAAACTTAAAGCAAGAGATGAAGCAACTTGAGGATAAGCCTCTACAGTTGCCATTAATGAGGTGTAATCAAAGCGATAAAGAAGCGTATTCTCTATAGCAAAAATGGAATAGCCAAACTCTGAGTCATTTTGCTGTAGGTTAAAACCAAAGATATCTTCAGAGCCTAGTTTGGCACGCAATGTTCCATCAAGATTATTCTGTTGTACTACACCTGTACGAATAATATAGAGATGGGTGGCGTTATCTTCATGAGAGATGGTTTCTTCAGGACCAAGTAATAAGATATCGACAGTTTGAGCAATATCATTGAGTGCTGTTTGTGGCAGTAAATCAAAAGGAGGTATTGTTTGTAAGAAGGAAACAATATTCGGGAGGAGTTCATTATTCATATTGTTCATACCTTCTTATTACGGTCTATTTTGATTGATAATGAGGTTATGCCTAATAAACATTGCAGGCTATTCATATTAATTGCAACCAACTGATAATTAATATGAATAGCCCCATCATTGGATGAGGCTAGAGAAGATTACCAGAATACTGAGTACAGCACTGCAAGAATAATCACAACAACGTAAGCGGCAATATTAAAATTACGTTCTGTCGCAAACATGGAAGAGTCTAATGCGATAGCTTTAGGATCATCATCATGATCTGAGTAACTTAGACTCGTGAATGCAATCACTGCCATAGTAAACAGAAGTGTGTATAGCATTTGATCCATAAACGGCATGTTTAATGGCATAAATTTTAAGAATAGTGCAAATGGGATTGATACTATTACACCAATAACGGCACCTTTACTGTTGGTTTTTTTCCAGAATAGACCTAGTAAGAATACCGCCAAGATACCTGGGCTTACTAAACCTGTGTATTCTTGAATATATTGGAATGCTTGACCAAGATTACTTAGCATTGGAGCGATTAAACAAGCGACAACTAAAGCCACGATAGCTGAAATACGACCCACATTTACAAGCTTGTGATCGCCTGCTTTTTTACCAACAAATTCTTTGTAGATATCCATTGTGAATATGGTAGCTGTTGAGTTCAGCATTGAAGCTAATGACGACACAATTGCTGCGGCTAATGCGGCAAATACAATACCTTTAAATCCAACGGGTAAGAATTGTGTTAGCCATGGATAAGCTTTATCTGCATGAGCAAGCGTAGGAACGTTGGACGTTGCAATACTTCCAAGTTGCGACATTAGCTCTGGAGAAGTGGTAATTACGTAAGCGGCGATCCCCGGAACGACGACTAGGAATGGCACGAGTAATTTTAAGAAAGCAGCGAAAATAATCCCTTTTTGAGCTTCAGCAATAGATTTAGCCGCTAATGTTCGTTGGATAATGTATTGGTTAAAGCCCCAGTAATATAGGTTTGCAACCCATAGACCACCAATTAGAACGGCAATACCCGGTAAGTTCATATATTGAGGATTACTTTGATCTAAAATCATTTCAAAGTGGCCTGGTGCGGCAGTCGCCATTTTTGATAAACCACTAAACCAACCGTCAGTACCGCCGATGAAATCAACAGCCATGTAAGTGGTTAATAGGCCACCAAGGATCAAGAAGAATACTTGAATTACGTCTGTCCAAACAACCGCTGATAACCCACCGTAAATAGAGTAGGCCAATGCAAATAATGCTAAGCCAATAATAGAATACATGAGTGGAATACCAAGAATCGTTTGCAGTGCAAGGCCGCCTAAGTATAGAACTGAGGTTAGGTTTACAAAGACATACAAGCAAATCCAAAATACCGCCAAAATGGTTTTTAAGTTTTTGTTAAAGCGTTTTTCTACAAATTCTGGAATCGTGTAGATGCCTTTATCGATAAAAATAGGTAAGAAATACTTACCAACAATGATTAAGGTTAGTGCTGCCATCCATTCATAAGAAGCAATCGCTAAACCGATAGAAAAGCCAGAGCCTGACATTCCAATAAATTGTTCCGCTGAAATATTAGCAGCGATTAACGATGAACCAACCGCCCACCAAGGTAGAGATTTTCCTGCTAGGAAATAATCTTCTGTACTTTTTTGAGAGCCTTTTTTATCTCTGGATACCCAGAGGCCAACGCCGATAATGATTGCTACATAGAGAGCAAAAACGATGATGTCGACAATACCTAATCCATTTTCTACATGAGACATTGTATTAACCTACCACTTACTGTTTTGATTTGAGGTTGGATTGTAAACGTTTACAATTTTCACGGTGGTGATAGCTGTCACAAAATGTTACAAATGGTATTATTTTCTTTGTCGTTTTCTTAAGTTGCTGTTTTTACTTGGTTATGTTGTGATTTAAGTATTTTGTTAGTTGTATTTATGTGATTTTTTTTGCTCTTGTGTAAACGTTTACATTTTTTGAAACTGATCACGATATTATTTTAAAGGCACTGGTAAACTTTACTAAAATCTAGCAGGAAGAGTTAATCATGAAAGTATTAGTAACAGGCGGAATGGGTTATATCGGTAGCCACACATGTATTCAAATGATTGAAGCAGGTATTGAACCAATCATTTTAGATAACTTGGAAAACAGCAAAGTCGCAGTGCTTGATCGTATTGAAGCGTTAACTCAAATTCGTCCTGTCTTTTATCAGGGAGACATTCGTGATGAAGCCTTTCTAGATAGTATTTTTGCTGAGCATTCTATTTCATCGGTTATTCACTTTGCGGGATTAAAAGCGGTGGGTGAGTCTGTTGCAAAACCTCTGGAGTATTACGATAACAATGTGAATGGCTCATTGGTTTTAGCTCGCTCAATGCGAAAAGCAAATGTAAAGAGCATCGTATTTAGTTCTTCTGCAACCGTATATGGTGATCCTGCTATTGTTCCTATTACTGAAAACTCACCAACAGGGGCGACAACCAATCCTTATGGTCGCAGTAAATACATGGTTGAAGAGTGTTTCTCTGATCTGTTTGATGCTGAGAACGATTGGAGTATCACTTTACTTCGCTATTTCAATCCAGTCGGTGCACACCCATCAGGCACTATGGGTGAAGATCCTCAAGGTATTCCAAATAATCTAATGCCATTTATTGCTCAAGTTGCGGTAGGCCGTCGTGAATCATTATCTGTATTTGGGAATGATTACCCAACCCCTGATGGCACCGGCGTTCGTGATTACATTCATGTGATGGATTTAGCGGATGGGCACATTGCAGCACTAAAAGCGGTGGGTGAAAAAGCTGGTCTTCATATTTACAACTTAGGTACAGGTAAAGGCTCAAGTGTTTTAGAAATGATTGAGGCATTTGCACAAGCTTCGGGCAAACCCGTTCCTTATACCTTATGTCCTCGTCGTGCTGGTGACATTGCTGAATGCTGGGCAAGTACTGAAAAAGCAGAAAAAGAATTGGGCTGGAAAGCGACTCGTAATGTGATGGAAATGAGCGCTGATACATGGCGTTGGCAGTCGAATAATCCTGAAGGTTATTAAAAGATCTAAGGTTTCAGGGAGAGATTTATAAGATAGCCCTTCCTTGAATTAGCTAATCACTTTTAAAGAGTTGAGTATAAAAATTATGTCAAATGTTGAGTTTAACCCTGTCGATCATCCGCATCGTCGTTATAACCCATTAACGGGTCAGTGGATTTTAGTATCACCACATCGTGCGAAACGTCCATGGAGTGGTCAAGATGAAAAGCCATCAACGGCTGAGTTACCACAATACGACAAAGGCTGTTTCTTGTGCCCAACCAATGATCGTATCTCAGGTGATACTAACCCAGATTATAAAGGCACTTACGTATTTGGTAATGACTTTGCTGCACTGATGACAGATTCACCAGAAGCACCGCAATCGTCTAATCCGCTATTTAAAACACAAGGGGTTCGTGGGTTAAGTCGTGTTATCTGTTTTTCGCCTGATCACAGCAAAACCTTGCCTGAATTACCTGTAGGTCAAATTCGTAATGTGATTGATACATGGAATGATCAAATTGAAGAGCTAGGAAAAGAGTACGTTTGGGTTCAAGCATTTGAGAACAAAGGCGAGGCAATGGGATGTTCTCAACCGCATCCTCACGGTCAAATCTGGGCAAACAGCTTCTTACCTAATGAAATTGAACGTAAAGAAAAACATCTTAAAGAGTATTACCAAGAACACGATTCAAACTTGTTAGTTGATTATGTTGAATCAGAACTAAAAGATGGCGAGCGCACGGTAGTAGAAACGGAACATTGGATTGCAGTTGTTCCTTATTGGGCTGCATGGCCATTTGAAACCATGCTATTGCCAAAAACACACATTCGTCGCATGAATGAACTAACAGACGAGCAACGTGATGATTTGGCGTTAGCCATTAAAAAATTAACCAGTCGTTATGACAATTTGTTTCAATGCTCATTCCCATATTCAATGGGTTGGCATTATGCGCCTTTCTTTGAAGAGGGCACTGACATTGAACATTGGCAATTACACGCACTGTTTTATCCGCCACTGCTTCGCTCAGCATCGGTTCGTAAGTTTATGGTGGGTTACGAAATGTTAGCGGAAAGCCAACGAGATTTAACCGCAGAGCAAGCCGCACAAAAACTGCGCGATGTGAGTGATGTGCATTATAAGGATTAGGGACGAGGACGCTTCGCTAAAGGATTCAGGGGTATTTGTTGTGACTATGGTATCTAACGAAGGTCACCCTGAAACCTGTAAGAGAGCTTGCGACCGACCTAAAACCTAAAAATAGAATTCCCTACAAAATTTTGAGAACAAGACTATGACAAACCTAATTAAAAACGTAAAAGATGCATTCAACTCAGTACTTTCTTATGCTCCAACGCACATCGTTCAAGCGCCGGGTCGTGTAAACTTAATTGGTGAGCACACCGATTATAACGATGGCTTTGTATTACCTTGTGCAATTAACTACCAAACCGTAGTGGCAGCGGCAAAGCGTGATGACAATATGGTTCGTGTGGTGTCGGTTGATTACGGTAATGAAACTGATGAGTTTGATATTACCCAAGAGATCACGTTCCAAGAAAACAAAATGTGGTCGAATTACATTCGTGGCGTGGTGAAATGTTTAATTGGCCGTGGTTATGAGTTTAAAGGTGCCGATATTTCGGTATCGGGTAATGTACCTCAAGGTGCTGGTCTTAGTTCATCGGCGGCGCTAGAAGTGGTTATTGGTCAGACGTTTAAAGAACTGTATAACCTAGACATCAGCCAAGCAGAAATCGCACTCAATGGTCAGCAAGCAGAGAACGAATTTGTTGGTTGTAACTGCGGCATTATGGACCAAATGATCTCAGCAGAAGGCAACGAAAACCACGCAATGTTATTAGATTGCCGTTCATTAGAAACCACAGCGGTATCAATGCCAGAAGATATGTCAGTGGTTATTATTAACTCAAATAAAAAACGTGGATTAGTGGATTCTGAATACAACACTCGCCGTGAACAGTGTGAAGAAGCGGCTCGTATCTTTGGGGTGAAAGCATTGCGTGATGTGACTATCGAAGAATTTAACGCAAAAGCACATGAATTAGATGAAATGGTAGCAAAACGTGCGCGCCACGTGATTACAGAAAATGATCGTACCGAAGAAGCGGCAAAAGTGTTAGCGTCAGGGGACATGAAACGCATGGCGGTTTTAATGGCCGAATCTCATGCCTCAATGCGTGATGATTTTGAAATCACGGTTAGCGAAGTTGACACCTTGGTTGATATCGTTAAAAACGTGATTGGCGCAGAAGGTGGCGTACGCATGACAGGTGGTGGTTTTGGTGGCTGTATTGTTGCCTTAGTTCCACCCATGTTAGTGGATGAAGTGAAAGCCGCCGTTGAAGAATTATATGAAGCGAAAACAGGCTTAAAAGAATCCATTTATGTTTGCCAAGCAACCAATGGTGCCGGTCTGGTTTTATAAGGAATAAAGATGATAGAACAATCAACATTGTTCGAAACCATGACTCAGGAGGCGGCCAGCGATGGTCGCCTTGCTCAGTTATTCGAACTGAAAAATCAACATGGAATGCGTGCCGTATTTATGGATATTGGCGCAACGTGGTTAAGTTGCAAAGTGCCGGTTAAAGGTCAATTACGTGAAGTGTTGTTAGGGCAGTCAACCATGGCTGATTTTTTAGAACAACAAAGTTATATGGGGGTCACTGTCGGCCGCTATGCAAATCGTATCGCAAATGGCCAATTTAAAATTGATGGTATTAAACATCAAGTTGAAACCAATCAAGCAGGAAACACCTTACACGGTGGGCCTGAAGGGTTTAATAAACGTCGTTGGAACGTGGTAGAAGCAACGGAAGGCAGTGTTGAATTTGGTTTGGTATCATCGGATGGAGATCAAGGTTTTCCCGGAGATCTCGATGTGACCGTAAAATATCAACTTACCAATGATAATGAAGTCACCATTAGCTACAAAGCGAAAACGAATAAGACAACGCCGATTAACTTAACTAGTCATGCTTATTTTAATTTACTCGGGGCGGACAGTGAGCATCTAGGGATAGATCATATCTTAAGTGTTAATTCGCAAGAGTTTGTACCCACGACAGAGTTGGGCATTCCTAAAGGGCAATGGAAACGAGTGAAAAATACGAATTTTGATTTCACTTCACCTAAAGTGATTTCGCAAGATTTCATGCTCGATAAAGACCAAGAAAAAGCCAAAGGGTACGATCACTCTTTTGTTCTTGATAAAGCGTGTTCTAAGGGAGAGAGCGCTGCGAGTTTAACCTCTCCAGACAGTTTAGTCACCATGCATGTATTTACCACTAAGCCTGCAATGCAGCTGTATACTGGAAATTGGTTAGCTGGCACACCAAATCGAGTGGGAGGGGAGTATCAGGATTATTCTGGTATTGCATTAGAGACCCAATTCCTACCTGATGCACTAAATCACCCAGAGTGGGATCACCCAAGTGCCATTTTGAAACCAGATGAAACGTATCAACATCAAACTTGCTATCAATTTATTGTTTAATTAGATAGAAAAAAGGAGCGATTATTCGCTCCTTTTGATTTAGTACTTTTGATTACTGGTATTACGCATCAATTGCTTTGATTCTGAAGAACATTGCATAGAACAATGGAATAACGATTAACGTCAGGATTGTTGCAAATAACAAACCAAACATAATGGTTACTGCCATACTCTTGAAGAATGGGTCAATCAGCAATGGTGCAACCCCTAAGATAGTGGTCAATGCGCCAAGTAATACTGGTCGAGCACGACTTAAAGAGGCGTCGATAATGGCATTATATGGCAGCTTACCTTCTCTAATTTCAGCATCGGCTTGGTCTACTAATACAATGGCATTTTTCACCATCATACCAATTAAGCTTAAGAAACCTAATATCGCCATAAACTCAAATGGGGTTTGGAATATGATTAATCCAACCGTAACTCCAATAATAGCAAGTGGTGCTGTTAGCCAAATGACTAATGGCTGACGTAGCGCATTAAACATGAAAATAACCGATAAGATCATTGCAGCAAAACCATAAGGTGCTGAAATCACTAATCCTTCATTCGCATCTTTAGACGCTTTATATTCACCATACCAAATTAACTCATAACCTGATGGCAGCTCGATCGCTTCGATTTTTTGACGAACTTGATTAAATGCATCAGCGGTTAATACGCCAGGAGCGGGGTCCGCTTGCACCAGAATCGTTGGCATTCTATCAATACGGCGCAAAATCGCATCTTCCCAAACCACATCAGTGGATTCAACTAATTGGCTAACAGAAATAAAACCGCCAACAGCATGGCTGTATACTTCTGTGTTTTCAATTGCACGTTGGTGACTTCGTTCTGTTTCTGGTGAACGTGCCACAATCGGGATAAGATCATTACCTTCACGGTAAACACCGACATTACGTCCAGATAAGGTTTGTGCAATGGCCTGATTAATTTCTTGTGTTGTTAAACCAAATTGTTGTGCTTTTTCTTCTGAATAACGAGGACGTAGCACGGGTACTTGTTGACGCCAATCATCTTGAACCGCAATCAATTGTGGATCATTTAGCATGATGGTTTTTGCTTGTTCCGCTAATTGACGAAGCACGGCACTGTCTGGACCTTTAAATCCAGCTTCAATTTTTTTACCGCCCCCACGACCCAGCATGAACTTCCATACTTTGATTGATGCATCTGTGTATTTTTCATCAAGCTCACTTTGTAATTCTCCCAATAATGGCGCAATGTTTTGGTAATCATCAATATCAATTAATAATTGACCGTAACTTGGATTACGCGCCTCTGGTGAATAAGTCAGCATAAAGCGTAGACCACCGCCACCAACAAAACTGGTGATGTTAGTAATGCCTGCTTTTTGTTTTATGTCGTGCTCAATACTGGCAATAGTTTGCTCTGTACGTTTTATGTCTGAGCCTTGAGGTAAATACACATCAACCACAAATTGTGCGCGTTGAGATTCAGGCATAAAACCTGGTGGAATGTATTTTGCCCCATAAATAGAAGTAAATAAGACCATTAATAATAGGCTAAGGCTAATTACCCGGTGTTTGATTACCCAAGTTAATAATTGACGATACCAACGGCTTATACGGCCAACGGGGGCTTGTGTGTCTACCGGTTTTACTTTCAAAAAGTCATAACACAGCATCGGCGTAATGGTAACGGCAAATACCCAGCTTAGTAGCATAGAGTAAAGAATTACCCAAAATAGCGAACCTGCGTATTCACCCATATCAGATGGTGATAAACCAATTGCACTGAATGCACAGATACCTACAACCGTACCGCCAAGTAGAGGCCATTTTGTCGCATTAACCACATCAGATACGATTTCATCTCGACTATCGTTTGGCGTTGTTTGTAAGCGAACTAAAATACCATCAGTTACTACAATGGCGTTATCCACTAACATCCCTAATGCGATGATTAAGGCACCTAATGAAATGCGTTGCATCGCAATGTCTTCAATTAGCATGATGCATAACGTACCAGCAACAGTTAATAGCAATACAAAGCCGATAATGATCCCTGAGCGAACGCCCATAAAGAGAAGAAGAACAATAAATACGATCACAACCGCAGCAATCAAGTTATCAATAAAGTTAGTAACCGAAGCTCGAACCGAATCTGATTGCATTGAAATAACATTTAGCTCAATACCTAAAGGACGCTGGTTTTCTAATTCAGCAATACGTGCTTTTACGGCATCACCCATATCAACCACGTTGCCACCTGCGACATTTGAGATACCAAATCCTACCGCTCGTTGACCATTATAGCGAACCATCATACTTTGCGGTTCTTGATACCCACGAGTTACCGTTGCAATATCACCTAAGCGAAGTACTGCATTGTTATCTCCAAGATTGATTTGCAGATTAATGAGATCATTAAACGAGTTCACATTTGAGCTTGGAATTACAGGGATACGCATTGAATCGGTTTCAATACTTCCTGCAACCGTTACCATGTTCTGCTTTTGCAATACTTGGTACACTTTTTCTGCTGACACGCCAAACTTAGCCATACGCTCGCCAGACATTTCAATAAAAATGGTCTCTTGGCGTTCACCTAACGTGGCTGTTTTTGCTACACCGGGAACCAATACCAGTTCTCGGCGGAGATCATCAACATAATCTTGCAGCTGTTTATCACTAAACCCATCACCAGTCACGGCGAAGAATAGGGCATAAACATCTGAGAAATCATCATTAACGATGGATGAGCCCGCTCCCGGAGGTAACATGCGTTGTGCATCACCCACTTTTCGGCGCAGCTTATCCCATACTTGTTGCAGTGCGGCTTGACTGCCTGCAAATTCAAGTTTGATCTCAACTGTTACTTCAGACATGCCTTGTTTCGATACAGATTTTATTTCTTTCACTTCTTGAAGAGATTGAACCGCACCTTCAATGATGTCAGTGACTTCATCTGAGACTTCTTGTGCTGTTGCACCTGAATAAGGAGTATTAATCACCGCTTGGCGAATAACAAATTCAGGATCTTCAAATCGTCCGAGTTTTAAGTAACTTAAATAGCCACCAAATAAAATTAATGCAATAAGCACCCATACGGAGGTACGCTTAGCAATAGTGTAACGTGCGATATCCATACGTTATTCCTCAACCTGTGAAGAAAGCGCGTCGGTATATGGTCTCACTTCCATGCCTTCTTTTAAGCTAGAAGCTCCTGCAGTAATAATACGTTCACCAGTATGCAAACCATCATTAATAACAATGCGGTTTGATACTAAGGTTCCTGCGTTAATAATACGTTTTTGAACTTTATTCTCTTGAGTCACAACCCATACAAATTGGCCGCCTTGGTTGTCCGGCACAACCGCTGTTAGTGGTACTGTGATAAGTAATGATGCTTGATCTTGTTCATCTGAATAAACAGGCACGACTTTAACTGTCATCCCTGGAAGTACATTGAAACCACGAAGATCTTCAAATGTAAGAACAACAGGATAAGTTTGTGTGATTGGATCCGCTTGTGTTCCATAGGTGCTTAGCACAAGAGGAAAGGTTTCATTACGAAGGGCACTGATTTGAGCTAGTGCTTTCGAGCCTTTTAAATTCCCTAACATTACGCTATCAGGGATATTGATAAGTACTTCTAAATCGTCAACATTATGAACCGTTAATACTGGATTATTCGCTTGAATTTGAACGTGATTATCAATCATTTTTTTGCCGATTATACCGTCAAATGGTGCATGTAGCTGTGTATACTCAAGCTGGCGTTGTGCTTCATCTAAACGGTTTTTAGCTAGTTGATAACGAGTGATTAAGGTATCTAAATCACTTTTTGCTATCGCTTGGCTTTTTTCATATATGGCTTTGCCACGAGTGTATTCAGCTTTGCTGTTTTTGTATTCCACACGAGCAGATTCTAGCGCTGTTTGTGCATCACGAGGATCAAGCTGAGCTAATAGTTGTCCTTTTTTAACTTGTTGACCTTCATCAACCAACACATTGATCACGCGACCGCTCATTCTAAACGCTAAATCTGCGCGTTGTGCAGAGCGAACTACGCCATTAAAACGCAGCTGTGCATTAGCACTAGGAGATATTATCTCAGTCAGTGCTGGTCTAATTGTTGGTTGTGAGATCTCTTTAGCTACTTCATTAGTGTCACAACCAGAAATTACCATGGAGCCAACAGCAAGACTTACTGCGATGGCCGTTTTTTTAATTAACATTAATGTAGAAGTGGTAGAACGCATTTACTCAGTCCTCATGAAAGAGCGATTAATCCAATAAATTGATTGATGGAGTTTTACAAAATAAAAGTAAACTCTGGAGTTTATTTTATACGTAAAAAGCATAAAGTAAACTCAAAAGTATACATTTGTTTTGGGAATGGTTAGACTAGTTCACATAGATTGGAGGGGACATGCAAAAGAAATTGACAAGATCGCAACAAAAACACTTAGATATCATTAATGCAGCAAAAGAAGAATTCATTGAATTCGGCTTTTTAGCCGCGAATATGGATAGGATCACATCGTCTGCCGAAGTGTCTAAAAGAACGCTTTATCGACATTTTGAAAGTAAAGAAGTGTTATTTGAATCAGTGCTTACCATTATTAATGATTCAGTGAATGAAAGTGTATCTTATCATTTTGACTTTAAAAAAAGCATGGAAGAACAGTTAACTGAGATAGCTTACAAAGAAATTGATGTTCTTTATAAAACCTATGGTATTGCTTTAGCCCGTACGATTGTGATGGAGTTTTTACGCCAACCAGAGATGGCGAAGCATCTTATTCAAAATATTTACAGTATTCGTGCTATCACTCAGTGGTTTAGAAGTGCCATTGAGGCGAAAAGACTGAAAGATATCGATCCAAAGCAAATGACGGATGTGTATGTGAGCTTGTTTCAAGGATTGTTTTTTTGGCCTCAAGTGATGCATTTGGATATTGAACCACAAGGGAAAGAGCTAAGACAAAAAATAGAAACACTAACCACAATTTTCTTACAGAGTTATGGGGTTGCTGAGTAGACCATTTGTATAAAGATGTAAATATGGACCATATTCTTTGAATAATTAATGAGGGTAAGATCAAACTTAGCTGAGTTATTTTACGACAAAGTACTTAAGACGATTATAGTTAATAATTATATCTACAAATAAAGTGCTAGGTTTTTTATGAATAATAATATGTCATTAAAGAAAAAGAGCATTCTCGCTTTAGCTTGTTATGTTTGTTTTTTAATTACGGTTATTGGCAGTATTACTTATTATGTTGTTGAACCTCCTATTCGTGAAAATCTTGAAAACAATCTTAATTTACGAACTCAACTTTTAGCTAGGGAAATAGAGGATCCACTTAATCATTCTCTTTCCACATTGCATGCACTTGTTGGGGTGGCGGCAAGCGGTTACTCTATCGATGTTCTTGAAGATATGACTTATTCTGTTTTCAAAGAGAGCGACGATATTATTATTAGTGGTGGTATTTGGCCAGAACCCAATACATTGGTATCATCCAAACAATTAGCTAGCATTTTTTATTCTCGTGATGAACGAGGGAAAACTACCTCTGTTAACGATTACAACATTCCTAGCAACACGCCTTATCAACAAGAGTCATGGTATACATCGGTTTCTCATGAAAATAGTAGCCATAATATTTCATGGTCTGAGGTTTACATTGATCCTTTTACCAAGCAGAAAATGATCACCGCTTCACAACCTTACTTTAAGAATAACCAATTTGTTGGTGTGGCAACCATTGATATTTCATTGAAAGGTTTAATCGGTGTTATTGAATCTCAAGCGGAGAAGCATCAATTAGGGATATCTGTCTACGATGGAAACACCACAATAGCAGAATACAAATTTTCTGTTAATAAAAGCATGTATGTTGTAGAGCACTTTATGGATGATCTTCGCTGGGAGCTCAAGGTGGTCAATTCAGTTCTTACTGTAGCTGATGAGACTTTCGCTCAGGTTGTTGATATTGAATTAGGGATTGTGCCTATTTTATTGGCTTGTGTGATTTTAGCTTATTATTTTATTAATCGTAGTTTAATCAATCCAATAGTCCTGATTTCACAACAAGTAAATGAGAGAGAATCGAGTGAAAAAATCGATATAAATTATGGTTATAAAGATGAAATTGCTGATTTGATCTACTCTTTTAATCAAGAGACAGAATACTTAGAAATTGAAAAGTCAAAAGCAGAAGCATTAGCTAAAGCAAAAAGTTCATTTTTAGCCAACATGTCTCATGAAATTCGAACACCTTTAAATGGCATTATTGGCATGTCAGACATCTTAACTGAAACCGATTTAACTCCGGTTCAATCAGAATATGTTGAAACTATTGATACTTCTTCGCAAACACTGCTTTTATTGATTAACGATATTCTTGATTTATCAAAAATAGAATCTGGGAATTTAGTTATCGTTCCTCAAGAATCGAATGTCGAAGAAGTTGCCTACGATACTCTGACGGTCATTTTGAGCAAAGCGACAGAAAAAGGCTTAGCGCTACAAATTGACCTTGCTAATGATTTACCTGAACTCGTAATGCTTGATGAGCATCGATTGCGCCAAATACTGATGAACTTAATGTCTAATGCCGTTAAATTTACTCAGGATGGTGCGGTCATTTTGTCCATTAATTATCAACAGAAAGAAAATGGAAGAGGGTTATTATTCTTCTCTGTAAAAGATACGGGTATTGGGATCAGTAAAGATAAGTGTGAACAGATTTTTGAACCGTTTACGCAAGAAGATAGCTCAATAACTCGTCAATTTGGTGGGACGGGTCTAGGGCTGGCAATATGTCGTCAATTAGTTGAAATGCTTGGCGGTGAATTGAAAGTGGATTCAGAAAAAGGATTTGGAAGTAAATTTCATTTTATATTAGATGTTGAGGTGGTTGAACCTACACATAAAGGATTAGAGCAATATGCTCAGTCCTCATGTGTCATTGTGAGTAATCATATGCTTTATGCGACCCAGCTTGAGATGGAATGTAAAAAGTTGGGAATTAATAGTCGAATTGTTCAAAATTTTGTGTCTCAGGATGATCTAATCAGTCAAAGTGATGTGGTTATTTATTGTCAAAAATCCTCTTCAGAAGCATTAAATCATGTGAGGCAAATGAATGAATATAAGCATCGACCAGCGATTATCATTTGTAAAAAGCATCAAGATGAAAAGGTGGATTTTGAACGTACAATTGAAGGTGTCATTACTTATCCATTATTTGGTAAACGTTTTTATAAGGTAATGAAACAAGCGTTTATTGCAAGTCAATCGCATCAAGGGATTGTTTCAGAAGTAAAAACAAACGGTGATTCTGAATATGGTGAGATGATAGATTCACCTCATAACCACAAGAATAATCTAGAGATAATAAAAACGGTTCTTGTAGTAGAAGATAACGCGATTAATCAAAAAGTTGCATCGTTGTTGCTTAAAAAAGCCGGTTTTTCTGTTGAAATAGCTAATAATGGACAAGAAGCATTAGATATGGTGATGAGTAAAACGTCACCCTATAGTTTAGTTTTAATGGACTGCATGATGCCGATAATGGATGGATTTGCGGCTACTGAAGCGATTAGGAAATGGGAAGAGAATCAAGAGAAGAAACGCTTACCTATTATTGCGTTAACAGCGAGTGTTTTCGTTGAAGATATTGATAAATGCTACCAATCGGGAATGGATGATTACGTAGCAAAACCATTTAGAAAAGAATTGATTTTAGAGAAATTAGAAGCGTATACATAATTAAATAATACGCTTCATTAATATTTATTGAGTATGTACTGAATTACGTTTGATGAGTGTCGGTGCATACACTTCTTTCTCTATTTCTGGTTTTTCGTCTTTTGCTAAAACTAAGGACAGCAGTGCCGCTTGTGTGGCCATTTCACTAATAGGGTAATCAATGGTCGTTAATTTCGGGTGTACGTATTTAGCAATCAGACCATTATCGAATCCAACAATGGAAACCTGATCTGGTACTGAAATTCCTGCTTTTTCAAGAGAGGCAATAGCTCCGGCAGCCATATAATCGTTATAACAAACAACACCACTGAATGGCTGCTTAGTTTCAATTAACTGTGTCATTGCTTTTTCACCTCCTTCATCAGTAGGCTCACCTTCGCTTATTAAAGAATTATCAATGGGTAATCGATGTTTATTTAAGGCTTGAGTAAATCCCAGTTTTCGATCAAAGCTGTCATCAATCTGTTGGTTTGAATTAATGTAAGCTAGTTGTTGGTGACCATTTTCAATGAGATGCTCTGTTGCAAGTGTTGACCCTAATTGATTATCAAGGGATATACATCGATGTGCAATTTGAGGAACGTGACGGTTAATGATGACTAAGCCGGGAACTTCTTTTGCAAATTGAATGAGTTCGTCATCACTTAACCCCTTCGAATGGATAATTAGGGATTCACAACGGCTATTAATTAATAGTTCAATGGCTTCTTTTTCGACTTGAGCATTATGATAACCATTGCCGATCAATAAGTGTTTATTGTTGGTTCTGGCAACGGCATCTACTGCTTTTATGAGAGATCCGAAAAATGGATCAGAGACATCTGCGACTAATACACCAATCGTATTGGTACTTTTACTCACTAAAGCACGAGCATTGGCATTGGGTCGATAACCAAGCTTGGTCATTGCTGCATTGACTGATTCTATTGCCGCTTTGCTTGCTTTAGGTGATTTATTTACTACACGAGAAACGGTGGCAACAGATACACCAGCTTCTTTTGCTACGTCTTTAATGGTTGCCATAATGATGCCTTAATTATTATTAATTTGATCTGGTTAAAGTTTTAGTAAACTTTTATTTTGTTTTCTATCTTAATGCAATAGGATTGATTTTGTAAACGTTATCATGAATTGATTGTAAGGATAAATTAAAATGGAAACAATAGCATACGGTGATTTTGCTAAATTAGATATTCGTGTAGGAAAGATCACGGAAGTAAAACGTCATGAAAATGCCGATAAATTATATATCGTTCAAATTGATGTAGGCGAGAGAAGTTTACAGACGGTAACGAGCCTTGTTCCTTATTACACAGAAGAAGAGCTTATGAATAAGCAAGTTGTAGTGCTTTGTAATTTAGCAAAAGCAAAAATGCGTGGCGAAATTTCAGAATGCATGTTGTTATGTGCTGAAACGGATGATGAATCTGAAAGCGTGTTACTGACTCCTGAACGCATGATGTCGACGGGAGTAAAAATCGTTTAATACCTTTAAAATTAAGTGCCATTACGAAAACATAATGGCGCTTTAAATAAAATCATCTTTTAATCCTCCTTTACAGCACAAAAATACAGTATTGAAATATGAAGTGAATTTTTCATTTGTTAAATCAATTTATTCTGTTATTTAGTGCTGCATTTCACACTTTTGTTCTATTTAAGCTCTTATTGTTAACCTATTGTTAATTTCCGGTGTATGGTTGGTTGTATTTTATACCAACGCTTACAATTAAAGGGATTTTTATGCAGGGTGTAGTTGATTTTTTAAATGGGATTATTTGGAGTCCATTTCTCATTTATTTATGTTTGGGTGCTGGTCTGTTTTATTCAATTCAGACTCGGTTTGTTCAAGTTCGACATTTTAAAGAAATGTGTCGCTTGTTAGTTTCAAATAAAGAATCAAGTAAAGGGATCAGTTCATTTCAAGCATTAGCGGTATCTCTGTCTGGACGAGTGGGTACAGGTAATATCGCAGGTGTTGCGGCAGCGATTGGCTTTGGTGGCCCCGGTGCAGTATTTTGGATGTGGGTTGTTGCCTTTCTAGGTGCTGCGACAGCTTATGCTGAATCCACTCTTGCTCAAATCTATAAAGAAGAAGATGAAGGGCAGTTCCGTGGTGGTCCTGCTTATTACATAGAGAAAGCAATGGGACAAAAATGGTATGCGTGGATTTTTGCTATCGCAACTATTTTTGCTTGTGGTGTGTTACTCCCGGGAGTTCAATCAAATAGTATTGGTAATGCAGTCGAAACCGCATTTGGCTCTGGTAGCATGATTGATACTGGGCTTGGCGTATTCAGTTTTGCTAAGATTTTCACCGGTGCAGTTATTTCGATCATTCTTGGCTTCATCATTTTTGGTGGAGTGAAACGTATCGCCAACTTCACGCAAATTGTCGTCCCGTTTATGGCTTTGGCTTATATTATCTTAGCGTTTGTCATTATTCTGCTGAACATTAATGAAGTTCCAGCGATTTTTGCAATGATCATTGGTGATGCATTTACACCAATGGCAGGATTTGGTGCAGCCATCGGTTGGGGGGTTAAGCGAGGTGTTTATTCAAACGAAGCGGGTCAAGGTACTGGTCCACATGCTGCTGCGGCGGCAAGTGTTGAGCATCCTGCACAACAAGGGTTAGTTCAGTCATTCTCTATTTACATTGATACATTGCTCGTTTGTTCTGCTACAGCATTTATGATTTTAATTACCGGCGCTTACAATGTACATGGTAGTGGAGAAGGTGTTTTCTTAGTTCAAAATATTTCAGAAACTATTGATGCAAATGGCCCTATGTTCACTCAAATGGCAATTGAAAGCACTTTACCTGGTATCGGTAAAATCTTTATTGCTTTTGCATTATTCTTTTTCGCATTCACGACAATTTTAGCTTATTACTATATTGCCGAAACGAACATTGCTTATATACGTCGAACATTAAAAATTGACGGAATGATGTTTGTTCTTAAAGTGGTGATTATGTCTGCAGTATTCTACGGAACGATTAAAACGGCGAATCTTGCTTGGGCTATGGGTGATGTCGGTGTTGGGGTAATGGCTTGGCTAAATATCATCGGTATTCTGATTATTTTCTTCTTGTCAAAACCTGCATTAAAAGCGCTAAAAGATTATGAAGAACAGCAAAAACAAGGTGTAAAGAGTTTTACGTTTGATCCTGTAAAATTAGGCATTAAAGGTGCAACGTATTGGGAACAAAAGTTAGAAAGAAACAAAAATAAAGCCAGAGAAAAATAAATATTGTTATCTAAACTAAGAAAAATGCCGTTAATGTAACGGCATTTTTTATTGCAATTTGCATGGAGAACAAGATGTCGGGGATTTTTGAATTAGATGAACTGCTTAGAACAATGAAGCCAGAACTATTAACTCAAGAGTATGTGTTTTGTAGTGTGGAAGGGGAGCTGAAAGAATATATTAGCTTAAATCCTATCGGGACTTTTGTTGAGCAAGAAGGATTAACGTTAGTTTTAGAGAAAGACGTTGCTCTTAAGGAAAACATTCCATTTGATGGGGTATTTCGTCAAATAACGTTAACGGTTCATTCAAGTTTAGATGCTGTAAGCCTCACTGCCGCTGTTTCAACTAAATTAGCATCAAAAGGGATAAGTGCGAATGTCGTGGCTGCGTTTTATCATGATCATATTTTTGTTCCATCTAGCAAGGCTGAGTTGGCATTATCAGCGTTAAAAGAGATTGAATAATCACTATACATTTTATATGGCATTGCTAATGCCTATGGTAAAATCAGGGCACATTTGTTTGTTAACCAAGAAGTATAAACATGGATATTCAACGTATTAACCCAAGCGAAAAATGGTCTGATGTAACAGTATTTAATAAAATGGCTCATTTTGTTGAAGTAGCAGAAGATGAAACGGCAGATATGCTAGGACAAACTGAGCAAGTATTCGCTCAAGCTGAAGCGATGCTAGCAAGTGTAAATAGTGATAAGTCTCGTTTGGTATCGGTTACTATTTATGTGACTGATTTTGCTAATTTAGCCGTATTTAATGAAGCATGGATAAAGTGGTTACCAGAAGGGTGTGCTCCAAGCCGTGCGTGTTTAAAAGTAGAGCTTGCTGATCCTAATTACCTAGTTGAAATCGCATTCGTTGCTGCAGTGAAGTAATGATTATGTCGCTAAATAGGAAGACTATTTAGTGGCATAAATACAGATTTATTCAGTTGTTGTTTGCTCCTGTTTATAATGAAATGCTTATTATCAATAAATATGCTTTACAATCTTCGGGCTTTGATTTAGTTTAACAACAATTATTTTATAGAGTGTATAACTTATGTTAACGAACATTAAAAACAATCTGGCTGCTTATCAAGCAGAATCGAGCAAGATTGCTTATACACTTGTCTCTGTCGTCGTTGTCATTCACTGATACTGGCGGCTTTTTTATTCGTCAGTTAGGCTGGCGGATAGAGCACTCCTTTTATATCTTCTAGCCCAACTGATACCAAGTAAACTTATAAGGTATGTTGTGTGAACAGAAGAGATCTCGCTGCTATTGGCTTTATGACCTTCGCCTTGTTTTTAGGTGCTGGCAATCTAATTTATCCACCATTAATGGCTCAACAAGCAGGTGAAAACTGGTTAATTGCTATTGTTGGCTTTCTACTTACTGCCGTTGGTCTACCTGCATTTACACTTGTCGTGTTAGGACGTTTATCTTCTGCTGATAAATTAACAGCGCTATTACCTAAATGGATGGATCGTTCATTTTGGTTTTTAGTTTTAACCACTTTAGGTCCTGCATTTGTATTACCTCGAGCTGTAACTGTTGCTTATGAAATGGGGGTGAAACCTTTCTATTCTGGTAATGGCTTAATGGTTTTTTCTGCTTTATTTTGTGCATTAACGCTGTGGTTAGCATTAAAACCGGGTAAGTTAGTCGATTATATTGGTAAAGTGATGACTCCTGCTTTAATCGCTATGCTAGCGGTATTGGTTATTGCAGCATTAGTAAACCCTTTAGGGGAACCAAGCCAAGCGATTGAAGTATATCAACAAGCTCCTGCTGTGAATGGTTTAATTCAGGGGTACATGACATTAGATGCTATCGCTGCTGTTGCGTTTGGTTGGGTGATTATTCAAACTATTCGTAGTAAAGGGATTGAAGATAAAAAAGCGATTTCTTATTACACTATTCGTATTGCGGTTATTTATTCTGTTTTAATGTCGTTATGCTATTTAGCGATGGGCTACTTGGGTTCTACCTCATCTGAAATTGCACCAAGTGCAACCAATGGTGGTGAGATCTTAACGCGTTATGCAGCAGGTGAATTTGGTATGTTAGGTCAAATTCTATTAGCTGCAATTACATTAATGGCTTGTTTAACGACAACTATCGGCCTAACAAATGCGAATTCAGAGTATTATAAAAATACTTACGGGGTTACATTCAAAGTTAGTGCTACTGTGATCATGGTGCTAACGGCGATCATTTCAAACTTTGGTTTAGAAACGATTATTGAAGTAAGTTTACCTGCTATTTTAATTTTGTGTCCTATTGCTATTTCATTGATTATTGCGATGGTGTTAATTCCTGAAAAATCGGCATCAAATACACCAACGATTTCAATGAGTCATACTGTAGTCGTATGTATTGCAGCATTGTTTGGTACGATTGATGCCTTACATATTTTAGGTAAGTTACCTGAGGGAATTACTGCGTTTTGTGAACAATGGCTACCGTTGTTCTCATCACATACATCTTGGTTATTGCCTGTATTTATAACTATTTTTGTTCATAAGCTGTTTAATAAAACAATGATAAAGAACGTTGCAGTAAATAATTAGTATTATTTTGTGTATTGATAAAGAGCAGCCATAATGGTTGCTCTTTTGGTTTTAGAATAGGAATCTTTTCGTACATGTTGGCGTTAATTTATCATCCGATATATTCTCAGTTGGCTCTGCCTGATGGACATCGATATCCTATCCAAAAATATCAGCGTTTGTATCAAGCCATTCAATCTCATTATTCTGATGAGGTTTATCGATGTTTTGAACCAATACCGTTATCTATTGAAGCACTTAAACAAGTACATGAAGAAAACTATGTAAATGCGTTAATTACAGGAACTTTACCTGCAGCAAAAATGCGACGTATTGGTTTTCCTTGGAGCGAATCATTAATAGAGAGAACACTGCTGTCAGCCTCTGGTACTTGTCTAACCGTTGATAAGGCAATTGAGAGTGGTAGTGCTATACATTTAAGCGGTGGCTACCATCATGCTCATTATGATTTTGGTAGCGGCTTTTGCTTAGTAAATGATTTAGTTATTGCAGCACAGCACGGATTAAAGCAAGACAGCATAGATAAAGTATTAATTATCGATAGTGATGTACATCATGGAGATGGAACCGCGACACTATGTGCTGATAGAAATGACATCATTACGCTTTCTTTTCATTGTGATAAAAACTTTCCTGCGCGAAAACCCATGTCTGATTATGATGTTCCTTTGTCCATTGGCACACAAGATAAGGCATTTTTAGAGGCCTTTAAGCAAGTTGTTGAAATGGCAATTAATCATCATCAACCTGACCTTATTATTTATGATGCAGGTGCAGATATTCATATTGATGACGAATTGGGTTATTTAAGTGTATCAACAGAAGGTCTATACCAACGAGATAGATTTATGAAAAGTATTGCAACACAAAAGGGGATCCCTATTGCTTGTGTTGTTGGTGGTGGTTATCGAAGTAATCATGATGATTTGGTTGAACCACACTTGCAATTGATACGAGCATTTATCAGCTAAGCTTCAATGAACCATGTGACACTGTCACTGTTTTTGTAGGAGATAAGTAGGCTGTTGTTGGTTGAAAAGAAATAAATTATATTATTCGTTAACCTTATGATTTAAATGGTTTATTTTCTTTTTAAGCGTCCGTTTTATCATATGGTTTTTTTCTTTATTTTTGTATTGTTATGGAAAAATAAAAGCGTATACTCCTTTCTTTTTTAAATACCTAAAAATGAAAAAATTAATTTTATTAATTGTTGGGATAATGATTGCTTCTATCGCGACTGTTTTCGTTGTGAATGAAACGCTTCATACACATCAAATTACTGATAAAAGTGTTGATTATAAACAGCAATTAATCGATTACTCTAAATCATGTACTCCTCAAGAGTGCCAAGTTATTACTGAGTTCACTCGTTTTGGTCAAAATGAATATCAACATAATATTGAAGATATAGCTGAGAGTATTCGACCTATTCTTAATTGCTCTAACGGTGCTAAAATTGGTACAGCAATCTTAAATATCGCATTACAAGATGGTGCTTTAAATGAAGACTCCCAATTATTAGTTTTAGATAAAATAGCGACATTACGATATAAAGATAATGATCTTTATGGAATGATCGACCCATCATTAAAATATATAGACATTGCTCATGAAAGTGGAGATGACTTTAAAGTTGCTACTGGGGAATTTAGCTTAGCATTAATTATTACTTATTTTAAAGGTTATGATTTTGCTAATAAAATAATTAACTCTATTCAATATAAAGATACCTCAGATGAGTGGAAAAAATTAAAAACTAGAGCAACATTAAGTTTAGCTGAAAATAAATTAGCAATAAATAAACCTAGAAAAGCATTGAGTCTTCTTGAGAATGTAGATCAATATCAAACTGCATACAACGAAGAAGATTGGCGTGATTATCATGTATATTTGCTATCTCTGAGAGCTGAAGCCTATGATGAGATAGGTTTGATCGAGAAAGCAAATCAGTGTTTAACGCTTGCTCAATCAGAGTTAGAGAAAGATAAAGTTAACTTATTACTAGATAAGCATATTTTAATAAAGGTAATTGAATTTAAATTAGCATTGAAAAATGAAAATTATTCATTGATTGAAAGTAATAAAGAAGAACTATTAAAAATAGCAGATAGAACAAATCAAATAAGATTTACAAAATTAGTCTATTCAACTCTTTTTGATTATTACCTCAAAATGAATAATACAACTGAATTTTATCATTTAAATAAAAGATATAGTGCGGTACGTGATGAAAGACAGAGTGCTAGTTATCATCTTTTAATTTCAAATAAATTAAAGCAAAGTGAAAATAGTCATTTGAATGACGAAAATCAACAATCGTTGTTATTTTTAAAAATTGCATTTGTAATATTGCTTTTTATCTCATCATTACTATTAATGATGATAGTTAAAATAAAGTATTTGAATATTGAGACGTATACGGATCCACTTACTCGTTCATTAAACCGAAGAAAGTTTATGATTGATTATGAGGGGATTGCACAGAAGGACCATGCGTTTTTAATCTTAGACATTGATGGATTTAAGGCAATTAATGACAGTTTTGGTCATGAAGTTGGGGATGAAGTATTAGAAAAAGTCGCAAGTGAAATCGCTCTAATACTTGGGAATCATCATAAATGTTACCGGATAGGCGGCGAAGAATTTGTTGTTCTTTTTACTTTGGTTGAGCCTCTAGATTGTATTGAGTTGGCTGAAGATATACGTAGAAGTGTTGAGAGCTTACTGTGGAATCATGATCTTAAAGTAACAATTAGCGGTGGGTTGAGTTTCTCAGGTAAAGAGAAAAATACCTATAAATTAGCGGATGAACTGCTTTATAACGCAAAGCGAACAAGCAAAAATGTTATTTTGAACGACAGTATTTATTAAATTATTATCAATTATTCCCACTGATTTAGCCGCTAATTTGAGTTAGCGGCTTTTTTATATGCGTAATTGTTACTGAACTCACACTTTGGATCTGAGGGTACAAAAGTCCAGTAAATGCTTGAAATATCAACTTACCAACCGCGTCATTTATTCATATTATTTCCTCATCGAATGAAACCCAATGCATTTAAAGTTGAACTGCTATCTAAGTTAACCTTTTGAAATGTAATGGTTTTATGTTTTTAAAATATTAGCTCAAACATGAGCGTAGGAAATAAAAATGATTACATCATTAGTTAATACCGACTTAATTACATTGGATTTAAAATCAACTACAAAAGATGGTGTTTTTTCTGAACTTGCTGAAACACTGCTTCAAAATGGTCGCATTAATAATAAAGAAAATTTCTTAACTGATATTTATACACGTGAATCACAATGTGTAACTAGTGACATGGGTATTGCTTATCCGCACGCCAAAAGCCCGTCAGTTATCACACCTGCAATTGCGGTTGGGGTATCTAAAGAGCCTATTGAATATCAAGCTGATGATGAACAGCCAAGCGTATTTTTTATGATTGCCTCACCGGAAAGCGGCGATCACCACATTTATGCACTACAAGCGTTATTTGAAAAGTTTGGTGATGACCTGATTGCAGATATGCAAAAAGCGACAACTAAGCAACAAATTTTAGATCTATTGACTAACTAACTTTTAGGATTACTTTTATGTCAACGATGACTGCAACGCATAATCAAAGTGATTGGAAACAAACACTATCAAAATTAAAAGGACACTTACTTTTTGGTACTTCTCACATGCTTCCATTCGTGGTTGCTGGTGGGGTTCTGTTAGCTTTAGCGGTAATGGCTACAGGTAAAGGTGCGGTTCCTGATACAGGTATCTTAGCGGATATTTCAACCATTGCGATTAAAGGGTTGGTTCTTTTTCCAATCATTCTTGGTGGTTTTATTGGTTACTCAATTGCAGATAAACCAGCATTAGCGCCTGCATTTATTGCATCAGGCATTATGGCTGATTTAGGTGGTGGTTTCCTTGGTTGTATCGTTGCCGGTTTCATTGCTGGTGGTGTGGTTCTTCAACTTAAGAAACTTCCTATTCCTGCTCATTTAAGTGCGTTAGGTGTGTACTTTATCTATCCTCTAGTTGGTACATTAGTATCTGCTGGTATCGTAATGTGGGGCTTAGGTGCTGCTATCTCTTCTTTCATGGTTGGCATGAATGAATTCCTAGCATCAATGGCAGGTTCTTCTAAAGCGGTTTTAGGTGCGATTCTTGGTGGTATGACGGCGTTCGATATGGGTGGCCCAATCAACAAAGTAGCAACACTATTTGCTCAAACACAAGTAAACACACAACCATGGTTAATGGGCGGCGTTGGTATCGCGATTTGTACTCCACCACTAGGTATGGCGCTTGCAACATTCTTATTTAAGAAGAAATTCTCTAAAGAAGAGCAAGAAGCAGGTAAAGCAGCAGCTATCATGGGCTCAATTGGTATCTCTGAAGGTGCAATTCCATTCGCAGCAAACGATCCAGTACGTGTTTTACCATCTATCGTAATTGGTGGTATGGTTGGTTGTGTGTTTGGTTTCTTAACTGACGTATTACTTCATGCTCCATGGGGTGGTTTAATTACAGCGCCTGTATCTAGCAACATTCCAATGTATGTTGTCGGTATTGCTCTAGGTTCATTAACAACAGCATTAATCGTAGGTTTCTGGAAACCAGTTGTTGAAGAAGAAGCGGAATTAACAACAGCTGCTCCAGTTCAAGCACCAACAGCTGCGCCTGTTGCAGGTGAAGGTGAATACGATGTGTTAGCTGTAACTTGTTGTCCTTCAGGTGTAGCACACACATTCATGGCAGCAAAAGCACTAGAAAAAGCAGGTGCGGCAGCTGGTATCAAGATTAAAGTTGAAACTCAAGGCTCTAACGGTTTAGTGAATAAACTGACAGCAAAAGATGTAGCAAACGCTAAGTTCATCATTCTTGCTCATGATATTCCAGTAAAAGAAGCTGACCGCTTCGCTAACATTCGCCAAGTTGAATGTTCAACGAAAGAAGCAATGAAGAATGCGTTAACTCTGATTCAGGGTTAATAGAAAAACAGAAGAGATTAACCATCTTCTCTGAATAAAATCTCCTAATTAAAAGCCTCTTATCCCCCAAGAGGCTTTTTTGTTATTTACAATAAAAAGCCCGTATTATAAGAATACAGGCTATATCTTTTAAGTTATGTAGTTCAAATGCTGATCAACAATCTGATTAGAACCGTATTTCTATGCTTTTAACGCTTTTCTGATTCGTAAACCGATAAAAAGAAAACTCATTCCTTCAAATATTAGTGATACACCAACAAAAGTGCCTAATAGTGATAACGAGAACTCAGGGTTATCTAAAAGGAAGAAGAAATACCCACCAATAGCAACAGAAAGTAATCCACTCAATATAACCATGCCGCTACCAGGTAGATTTTTATTGGTAAATCCGAAAATCATACGTGTTAAGCCATTAAATATCATAACTACAACCATGATAGTAGTAATGGTCATAAGGCCTTCTAGTGGCTTAAAGAGAATAAATAAAGCACCAACAATATAAAATAAAGCACTTAATACATACCATAACTTTTCTTTCCATGCGTGAATACGAAACGTATGGTATACCTGAACTAAACCTGTGATTAACAATACAATACCAATTAATGTCGAGATGGTTACACCAGCCATTACTGGTAGGCTCGTCGCTCCTAAACCTGCTAGCGTAACTATTAGGCCTACAGCAATAAAATATTTCCAACTTTTTGAAATTAAAGCCTGACTTGGTGTTTGATTTTTCATTTTAACCTCTGAGTTAAATAAATGAGACATCAGTAGTGTAGTTGATAAATGTGATATTGATCACGATACAAACTTAGTTTTCATATTTAGTCATAATGTATAAAATTTAGTCTGATTGAATAAGAATAGAACGTAAATGAAGTAAGGATGCAGACGATGTTTATTTTATGAACTAGACCTATACTAAAATAGTTCTTGTAGAAATAGATCAAGAGCTTAAACTCATTTTTTAGCAGACGTATGTAGTAAAGGTGATAATTTGTTAGAACATCATTTTCGTAATTATATTGCAGGTAAATTAAATGCGTTAGGTATCAATAGTGATCCTTATGGCATGGAACTGACGATCGTATTTGTTCTAGTTGTTATTGGGATTGCAGCGATAAGTCACCTTATTACTCATCATATTATTGTTCGTACTATTAAAAATGTACTTCATCGTACAAATGAGCCTTTATCTCAGAGTTTTTCTAAATATAAGGTATTAGAGAAATTGACACTCTTTGTACCAATGATGGTGTTGGATCTATTTATTCCCCTTGCTCTTGGACATTATGAATTACTTTCAGCTATCGCAGATAAACTACTGAGTATTTCAATTTTAGTTATCTTTATAAGGATGGTATTTGCTCTATTAGATGCACTTAATGATGTCGCTAATGTCAAAGGTATTACTCGACGAATGCCAATAAAGAGTTTTGTTCAATTAACTAAACTGTTTACCTTTTTAGTGGGTTTGGTTGTGTCGATGTCAATTCTTGCTAATGAGTCCCCTGTAATATTCCTTAGTGGGTTAGGGGTAGCAACTGGTTTTGTCATGTTGGTGTTTAAAGATACCATTTTAGGTTTTGTCGCAGGCATACAGCTCTCGGCTAATCGGATGATTACGCTAAACGATTGGATAGAAATGGATGCGTATAAAGCAAATGGTACCGTTGAGGAGATTTCATTAACAACGGTTAAAGTCCGTAATTTTGATAATACAGTTAGTATGCTGCCTGCTTATGCCTTGGTGCAAAATGCGTTTATTAACTGGCAAGGCATGTCAGATTCAGGTGGCAGACGCATTAAACGAGCGCTAAACATTGATGTAAATTCAATTCGTTTTATGACCGATGATGAAATTGAATCATTAAAAGATATTCGAATCCTTAGAGAGTATTTGTTTGAGAAATCAAAAGAAATTAAAACCTTTAATGATGAGTTAGATGATATCCCACATCTGGGTAATACGCGTCAGATGACCAATATCGGTATTTTCCGTGCATATTTAGCCGCTTATTTACGAACACATAAAGATATTCATCCATATATGCTATTTATGGTTCGTCAGTTAGAACCAACTGCTGAAGGTCTCCCACTGCAGATTTATGCATTTACCAATAACACGGATTGGGTGTTTTATGAAAGTGTTCAAGCCGATATTTTTGATCATATATATTCTATTATGCCGTTATTTGGTTTGCGTCCATATCAAGCGTTAAGTGGACATGATGCTTTAGCTCTTTCCTCTACAAACCTTCACAATTAATTATGAATAAATGCTAGTGACTAACTGGCATTTTATCTATCAAGTTGTTTTTTGATAATTCTCGTATTCATTATATCCATGCATCCAGCATAAATTGTTTCTAATTGGTTAATCTTTCATCGTTCGCATACGAAAGTTTCGTATTTAAAACTAAAAAAAGGTTAAAAAAATACTAAGAAAATATTTAGACACATTAGCTGTACTTCTTCTTTACCTTTAATTATCAATATGATCTATTGATGATTTACTTTTTATTGTGTTTTTGTTAACGTTTGATTCTGTTTGTTTTTAGTTATCGTTTATCTTGTTTTTGAATTGTTGCATAACTGTCTGGTTTAGCAATGAACCAAAAAATAGACATCATTAAATGGAAATTAGAATGAACAAAAAATTACTTGCCTTAGCTATTATCACTGCTTCTTCAAATGCGATTGCTGTTGAATTGTATAATGAAGATGGAACAACATTTGATATTGGCGGACATGTATCTGTTGCTCTTGAAGGATCTGATGAAGGGGATACAGGTTTAACTGCCGTTTCTCCACGTATCAACTTTAATGCTACACACGATTTAGGCAATGGTTTTGTTGCCGACGCAAAAGGTGAATGGGCGCTAAATTATTTAGATGGTGGTGAAAACGCATTCACCACACGTCTTGGTTACATTGGTGTTACTCATAATGATTTTGGTCGTATGGTTGCTGGTACACAATGGGCTCCTTACTACAGTGTTGCCGGCGTAGCGGATATGCCGATTGCTTTTGCGAATGATTTTATTTATGAAGATCATGGTAATTTAGGTACTGGCCGTGCTGAAGAGATGTTGAGCTATGGTAAAATGTTTGAGCTGGGTGATGCTGGCAAGTTAGGTTTAGCTGCAGGTTGGCAAGGTCGTAAATCTGATACAATCGACGGAACGCCTTCGGTAACTAATGATTATGGCAATCGTGGACAGGTTGCACTAAATTATCGTATTGCTGGTTTCTCTGCTAACTATGCATACAATACGGGTGATGTGAATTATGGACTTGGTAGCAAAGCGGTAACTTCTGAATCACACGTAATAAGTGGCACATATGGCACATATGGTTCAGGTTTATATGTAGCAGGTGTTTATGCGATGAATGAAAACATGAACAGTGATGCATCACCAATAAAATCTCTAATTGAAGACAGTTCAGCATACGAAGCGTTAATTGCTTATGCTCTAGATAACAGCTTAAACCTAAGCTTAAACTATGAATCAGTGGTGGATAATGATGCAAGTAAAACCGTTTATAGCACCTCTGCAATTCAAGCAGAATACAATTTCACTAAGAAGTTCGTTGGCTTTACCGGTTACCAAGTTGATCTAGGTAACGATTACAATAATAAAGAAGATAATAAATGGATGTTAGGTGCTCGTTATTACCTATAATCTTTATTGATTAAATCCATTACTTTCCTAATCAATCCAGTGTGCCTGCAAAGTACACTGGATTTTTTATGTTTAGAAAATAAATGCATAAATGATGGTGACTTACCGTAGGGTTAATATGAATGATTTGCTACAATCAGCCACCATTATTGTCTATGCATAGGTTCATCATGTCATTTGCGTCTCTAGGATTAACAGAACAAATCCTAACAACGGTTGCAGAATTAGGTTTTAAAGAAGCAACTCCCGTTCAGAAACAAGCTATTCCACTGGTATTACAAGGACATGATGTACTGGCTGGAGCACAAACAGGCACTGGTAAAACAGCAGCATTTGGTCTGCCACTGATCCAACGCTTGATTGAAAGTCCAATTGAACGTCATGAAGAATCCAAAGTGGTGCGAAGCTTAATTCTTACGCCTACTCGTGAATTAGCACAACAAGTTTTTGATAGTTTGGTAAGTTACACTCAAAATACCGAATTAAAGGTTGTAGTGGCATATGGCGGTACAAGTATTAATGTACAAAAAGAAAACTTGCTTGGTGGGGCAGATATATTAATCGCAACACCAGGGCGTTTGTTAGACCATCTGCATATAAAAACTATCACCTTAAATCAAGCTGAGTATTTAGTGTTAGATGAAGCTGACCGTATGTTAGATATGGGCTTTATTCCTGATATTAAAAAGATTCTGCGTAAAATGCCTGATGAACGTCAAACTCTGTTCTTCTCTGCAACTTTCAGTAAAAAAGTAAGAGAAATAGCTTATTACATGCTTAATAAGCCTAAAGAAGTACAGGTGACTCCAACGAACAGTACTGCTGATACGGTTGAGCAGATGGTTTATCCAGTAGATAAACATCGTAAGAGTGAACTATTGGCTTATTTAATTGGTTCTCGTAATTGGCAGCAAGTGTTGGTCTTTACTAAAACCAAACAAGGCTCTGACGAGTTAGTAAAAGAGCTAAAAAAAGATGGGATAAAAGCCGCTTCTATTAATGGAGATAAAAGCCAAGGAGCACGCCTGAGAGCTTTAGAAGAGTTTAAGACAGGTAAGGTTCGTGCATTAATAGCAACAGACGTTGCTGCTCGGGGTTTAGACATAGAACAACTTGAATGCGTAATTAACTATGAATTGCCATTTAAAGCAGAAGATTATGTACATCGTATAGGACGTACGGGTAGAGCTGGGCATACGGGTAAAGCTATCTCTTTAATGAGTATGGACGAAGAGTATTTATTAAAGGCAATCGAAACGTTATTAGATACACGTCTACCACAAGAGTGGTTACAAGGATATGAACCCGATCCGAATGCGCCATTAAAAGAAGATCGTCCAAGACAGAGTCGCGGCCGTTCTTCAGATAAACGAAAAATGAAAGCAAAATTAAAGATTCACGCAAATCGTGGAAAAAACAAACGATAAAGACAAATAAAAAAGGTGCGTATAGCGCCTTTTTTTAAATGTGAAATGTTGTGAGTGTGTGGGTATTTGTTAAAAATATTGCTAGTATCTATCGATTGCTTTGAAGTATTCTGTGATTTGATTCTAAAAAACGCAGTTGTTTCTCGTTTTTAATACAGATTCCATCTATTTGTAAATCAGTGTAAAAGAAGATTGATTATGAAAAGGTGGAGAGTATTATTCATCGAAAACTGAAGCCGCTTTTGGATTACTTTCCTTCAGTATTTGGAGTCTTTATGTCGCAAAGAGCACTTTCTGTACTTTGCTTGTTATTCTTATCTTATTCATCTTCATTGTTTGCAGAATCCTTTACGTTACCTATTTGGAAAGATGAAGCAGAAGCTCGTGGCTATGATTTACCAGAAGCATTTGGTTTAAACATCAGTTATATGAAACAAACTCAGGATATCTCAGTAGATAGCGTGGGTTTTGAAGGAACTATTCCTGCATTATTACCTTGGAATCCACCTCACCAAATTAGTGATTTAGTGGAAATTGAACCTATTGGAAACGGCAAACAAATGAGTGAAGTGTTGACATTACGAGGTGATGTTTGGCTTTTTCCTTTTTTGAATTTGTATGGAATCGTAGGTCAATTAAAAGGGTATTCGGAAACCACGATTAATGTTAAACCGTTTGGTAAAGAGGCGGGTATAAAAATGCCATTTCGCCTAGATTTAAATGGCACACTTTATGGCGCTGGTTTTGTATTAGCTGGTGGGTATAAAGATGTATTTGCTTTAGCAGATGCCAGTTATACGGAAACTGAGCTTAATGTTATTGATGGCACGATTAGCTCCATTGTTATTTCGCCACGTATTGGTTATGACTTTAATCGTTTAGGCGCACCACTTCGTCTGTGGGTGGGGGCTATGTATCAAGATGTAGAGCAATCATTATCAGGTAATTTAACTGATATTGGTTTAACTGGTAGTTTGGGTAGTCTTGTCGGTAAAGTGGATAACGGCCGTTTTAATGTTGAACAGCACCTAGTGACACCATGGAACCCTCTAATTGGTATGCAATATAAGCTACATGATCGATTGTATTTACTAGGTGAAGCAGGGCTTGGCGATCGTAAAAGTATTTTCTTTACCGTTGATATGCGATTTTAAACCATGACACTTTTAAAAATATCGACGGCAGTATTATTGAGCTGCTACGCATTGTCGATCTCGGCAAAAGAAGAACCACAAAGTTGGGTCGACACTTTTCTTGAAGAATTAGGTTCATCTGAAGATATTGATGTTAGCCAAGGTGTTGATTGGGCAGTGTTACCTGGCCCTTTTGCTAACCCTGAGCAAGGCTTTGGTCTCGGTATTGCCGCTGTTGGCTTATATTCGCCATTAGAAGATAAAGACAGCGCTCCATTATCTACGGTTAGTATTACGGGTTATGGTTCGAGCTCTGGTTCATATGGAATAGGGATTAATAATCGCACTTATTTTGAGAATGATGAAATTCGATTTTTAGTTCAAGCAAAAGCAAGTCATACGCCCGAATACTATTGGGGGATTGGGAAAGAGCAAGCTGAGAATGAAGGAAATAAAACTTTAGTTGAAGCTGAAATCTTTGGGTTTACTCCGAAAATAGCGTATCAATTTTATCCTAATACCTATTTGCTAGCGGGTTTTGATTTGGAGAGCCACCGTAAGCAGACGACAGATTCGTTGCTTCTGAATTCAAAAGACTTAGAGGATACGCTCTTAACTGCAGCAACCATTAGCCTTGAATATGATAGCAGAGACTTTGAACTTAATGCATACAGCGGTACGTTACTTAGCATTAACTGGAATGAATACAGTAAGTCGCTAGGTTCGGATTATGAATTTAATAAAGCGACCTTTAACTATCGCCAATATTACAAAATAACCAGTGATACGGTACTTGCTTGGGAAGCATACAGTGAGACTGTACAAGGAGATGTTCCTTGGTTCGCTTTGTCTTCATTAGGCAGTGATAAGCGTATGCGAGGCTATTACAGCGGACAGTATAGAGATAATACACAAGCGTCAGCTCAAATCGAAGTGCGTCATCAGTTTAATCACCGACATGGCATGGTTGCATGGGTTGGTGGTGGTAATGTTGCTGATTCTTATCAACAGTTATTTGATAGTAAATGGTTACCTACGTATGGAGTAGGTTACCGCTTTGCTTTCAAGCCAAGAGTCAATGTCAGACTTGATTACGGTATAGGTAAAGATAGCCAAGCCGTATATTTTCAAATTAACGAAGCATTTTAAGGGCGGAAATATGAATAACAAAACTTTATTCATGATAGCGACCAGTCTTCTTTTCGGAAGCTCATTTTCAGTATATGCGGATGCTCCAGTTGGTGTGAGGCCATGCTGTGCATTTGGCACTAATTTACAAACAGAAGTAGGGGGGATTCCTGTCCCATTTGTCTCTGTAGAAAATGTATTAAATATTGATGATCTTGGTGATCATATATACAACGATGGTAGTCAAAGCGTAGCAAGCAGTTTGATGGGGCTTGGTGATGAGAGTAATGGTATTTTTTATTCTGAAAAAGGTGGATTTTTAGATTCCGCACACGTTCGTGATACCGCAGATTTTACTTACTATTTATATACTGAATTTAAAGCTCATTTAGGAACTGATTACTCGATTACCTTATCGCCTGAGTTAAAAGATAGAGTGATCCAATTAACTGAATCAAAAAGCAATTTTACACTTGAAGAGAAACAAAAGATCAGTGTGGAATTAGCGGCTTTAACTGCATATCGCCTTGCTCAATGGCATGAGATTGCTCAATGGTTTGGTATGGAATCGGTTGGAGGTTTCAAAGAATTGGCCTCTGCATTTTCGCCGGAAGATTTATATTCGAATATGCTTGGTGCAAAAATAGCGAGTTCTGTTATTGCTAAAAATCCCAATTTGTCTAAAGATGATTTCTCAAAAGCGATGACAAAAGCCATTGAAGCCAAATTTATTGAGCTTGGTGTAGTATCGAAAGAAGAGTCAAAAGCTCAAATCAAAAGCATGGATGGAGTATGGTGGGATAGCGATAAGCGCTTGCCAAACAAATGGGTTGTTATTCATCGTGAATATCATTTAGGGACAGATCTTCGACCAAATGGTTTTAAAAATGGGGTGGAAGAGAGCTTATCAACGGAATATGAAGCGTTAGCAACGTTTAAGTTAATGCATAATAAAAATGATAAAGCGTTTAATTCCTTACCTAAGGCTCTGAGAAATAAAGCTTATTGGACTCCAAATGATTTTCAAATGATAGCAGATTTTGCTAAAGCGCAAGACGAAAAAGAGCAAGCAAAAAATAAATAATATCACTTATTAATAATAAAAAGCCTTGATTCGATTTCTCGTATCAGGGCTTTTTTAATTATAACATTAAACAATTTATGCTTTTGCTTTATCCATATTTGGTGTCGTACCAAACTTTTCAGTGCTAAAGCCTTTAATTAGGCTGACACACATCATAAGTAGAATAAACGTAAATGGTAGTGCAGTAGATACCGTACCTGCCTGCAGCGCTTGCATTGCTTCAGTACCACCAACCCATAATAATACAGCAGCAATAGAACCTTGAACCGTAGCCCAGAAAATACGCTGAGGAACTGGAGCATCCACTTTACCACCAGCAGTAATACTGTCGATAACTAAAGAGCCAGAATCTGATGATGTTACAAAGAACACCATAATCAGTACGATAGAAATAACCGAAAGGGCAGTGCTCATAGGAATCGCATCATACATATTAAACAGTGCCATAGTGATGTCTTGTAGACCATTCTCACCTAATTCACCGACTTTATTTACGACTTGTTCAATTGCAATTCCACCAAACGCAGACATCCATAATGCTGTTGCCAGCGTTGGAATGATCATTACTGATATCAAGAATTGACGAACCGTACGACCTTTAGATACACGAGCAATGAACATACCTACGAATGGAGACCATGAAATCCACCAAGCCCAATAGAATACTGTCCAACCGTGCATCCAACCTTCATCTTCACGACCATGAGGGTTACTTAGTGGGATGATGTTTTCAATATACCCTGTCACTGTTAACGGTAATGCACTCATTACATCAGAGAAACCAATGAAAATAATGAAGAATAATAAAGCAACAGCCACAAGCATGTTGAGGTTACTTAATAGTTTTACACCGCCATCAATACCTCGTATTACCGAGATCATAGCAAGCATGGTCACGAAAATGATCACGCCAATTTGCATATTAACGCCACCATCAGTACCAAACACGTGATTGATACCACCTGCTGCTTGTTGAGCCCCAAGACCAAGAGAGGTAGCAAGACCAAATAGCGTTGCAAGTACCGTCATTATATCAATGATATGACCAAACCAACCCCATGTTCTATCACCTAAAATAGGATAGAAAACAGAACGCATTGATAGCGGCAACCCTTTGTTAAAGGTAAAGAATGCTAAAGATAGTGCCACTAAACCATATATTGCCCAAGGGTGAATACCCCAGTGGTACATCGTTCCGCCTAATGCCAGCTTTTTAGCTTCTTCGGTAAATGGTTCAACATCTAAAGGAGTGCCATACCAATCCGTGAAGTAAGCAAGAGGCTCGGCAACACCATAAAACATTAAACCAATACCCATGCCAGCGGCAAATAGCATTGCCATCCATGAGATAGTAGAGTGCTCAGGTTTTGCCTTATCGCCACCAATACGAATCTTTCCAAAAGGAGAAATGATCAGTGCTAAACAGAATATCAGGAAGATATTACTAGACCACATAAATAGGCCATCAAAATTGTTGATGATTTGCCACTTAACACCGTCGAGAAGAGATTTTGCTTCAGTTGGGTCCATAACTAGAAGCACTGTAAGAAAAAGAATAATGGAACCAGCACTAATGCCAAAAACCTGATTATGAATATCAAAACCCCATTTTTGGATATTGTCCTGTCCAACCTCGTAGTCAGTACTGTCTATACTGTACTTATCCGTAGTACTCATGCGTCCTCACATTAAAATATAATGGCTCCCATTGGAGACCATCAAACGACTGCAACATTAATGTAACAGCTTTTTTCATGAGGATAATATCAGAGTTAAGAATCCAATAACATATATAATTTTTTTATTGATATAAATAAAAGCGCCTTAAAACAGTGCTTTAAGGCGTTTTGATGCAGATTGAAGGTGATTAGTGGTCAAGGTATAGATAGTTTTGCCAAGACTTCATACGAATTAATACTTTACGCATAATTGAAACATGTTCGAAGCTATCAGAGTAAACGGAAATCTCAGCGTTTGAACCAGCTGGAAGGTGAAATTCTGATACATCATCAGTCAGTTTCAGTTTTACTAATGCTCGACCATTTGTACGGATTGCATTTGTTCCTAAAAGGGCTCCAGATGCTTGGATTTGACCTTCTCCAATTGCAGGAATAACTTCGACGACTTCTCCTTTAAATACACGTCCAGGAATCGCTCTGAAAAGAAACTCAGCTTCAAAGCCTGCCTGTAATCGTTGTAATGAGTTTTGTCTGAAAGCACCAACAAAGTATTGATCTTCTGTGTGTACAAACGTCATTACAGGACGAAGTGGGATAGGGACGGCCATCATACCTGGGCGAAGTGCCATCTGAGTTACATAACCATCTGTTGGCGCTCTAACAACGGTTTCATCTAGATTAAATTGTGCCTGCTCTAACTCTGCACGCATACGAGCTACTGTGGTGTTTTCACCGTTTATTTCAGATTCTAGTGCCAGTTTTGCTTGTTGCTCTTGAGCTTGAACAGATTCTAACGTTGCTTCAGATGCTTTGTAGGTTTGTTTACGAGTATCAAGTTGTTGAGCAGTGAAAGCGCCTTTTTTATAGCCTTTTTCATAACGTTTAAATTCACGATAGGCTTTATCTTTATCCGCTGTTGCTTTTATTGTGTTTGATTGTGCTGATTTATATACGGATTCTAATTGAAGAGCAGCTTGCTCGGCTTCACTTAAAGCAGCTTGTTTACGAACAACTTCAGCTTGAAAAGGAATTGGGTCAATTTTAAATAAAACATCGCCCGCAGCAACAGGCTGGTTAGGCGTTACATTAACCTCTATAACTTTCCCCTTAACACTTGGGACAATTGGCGTGGTTACATAAAATTGCCCACCAAACTGAGTAAATGGATGGTTGTAGTTCATCAATAGAACTAGAGTGCCAACTAATACAACACCACCTAAACCTGCGGTAGGAACTGTCCATTTGTTTAGTGGAATATTAAAGATTTTAAATACCGCGATACATAAAGCGGTGTACGTCAAAATAAGCAATAAATCCATTATGCTTGCTCCTCTTGAGATGGTTTTTGAGGCGCTTGTTTAACTTGATTGACTTCTATTTGAGAAAGCTTTTCAGTTAATAGCTCTACTTGGTCATTAAGATGATTAACGCGAGTTTGTAGCTCTAATTGATTGTTTTCGATTTTATGGAAGCCCCAACCACGGTCTTCACGCCATAGCGTTGCCCAGATCCAAAGAAATGGCCATAAAACATGGAGTGTAAATAGACTTACCCAGCCAGCGACATGAATAGCATCAGAATGTGGGTGATTGCGTTTGTGAGCTATTTCATAAGGGATATCATGAATGACAATGATGCCATAGAAAATGACAAGGGCAACGAAGACCAATAAACCAAGTGCAAAATAATCTAAAAACATAAACGTATCCTTGTTTATCTTTATTGTTAACAAAAACTATATTTTTTAATAACTTGAGTTTGGCATTTGTAAGAACAATACGCAAGGTTAATAAGTTTTTAGAATAAAAAAAACCGACTGCAGTCAAAATGAGTCGGTTTTTCGAGTGTTTTTAAGCAAAGGTTAAGTTATTCACTTACACAGTTACGTCCACCTTCTTTAGCTCTATATAAAGCTTCGTCGGCTGCTTTAATAACGAGTTGTGGCTTTCTTAAATCTTCACTATCAGCAACACCAATACTGATGGTTACGTTTACGACTTTTGTTTTATTCGCTTTACCACGCTTAGCTTGTCCTTCTTTGTTATCTTTAGGACGAGTAGAAGTATCACGAATAATTAAATCATAATCAGCGATGTCTTCTCGTAACTCTTCAAGATATTCTAAACTTTGCTTTGCTGTTTTACCTTTAAATAAAACCGTAAATTCTTCACCACCATAACGATAAACTTTTGCGTTACCACCAGTTTGAGCCATGATGCTTGCAACTAACTTAAGCACGTCATCACCAGTATCGTGCCCATAGGTATCATTGAATTTCTTGAAATGGTCAACGTCAAGCATTGCAATGGTATAGGTGCGACCAAGGTGTTTCATTTCAGATTCTAGAGCTCGTCGGCCCGGAATTCCCGTCAACTGATCAATAAACGCTAATTCATGACTTGCTGTAATGATATAGAGTAGAAGCAGTAACCCTGCAATTGAAAACATGGTGCTTGAAATATAATCAACACTAAATAATGAAAAAGTAAGTGATGAATACAGCAGACACGTATAAGACGCTAAATCCGTATTATTGCTTCGAGTTAAAACGAAAATAGCGGATAAACCACACATCACTATACTATAAAGAACAACGATAACAGGTAAAGGCGAAATTTCTGGAATATTGAGCAAGTAGGTTTGCCATATTTCAGTCATGTCATTATCGGCAAAGTGTACTGTGATTATCCAACACCAGAAAAACATGAAGAGTAATATACATAAATAGCCAGCGCCAAACTTAGAGAAAATTCGACGCTCAGGGAAAATGAATGTAGCCATCATACAGATCGGCAATAAAAAGGCGGTTAATGTAAATTCAATTCGTGTCGTACCGTATGATAATGGTACTTGCAACCTTTCTTGAATTATCCAATAAGCGATAGCCATGCTTATCGCTATCATACCAATACGCCCTTGGTTAAAAGGCTGACTTAGTAATAAAACAATAGATAATACAATATAGGGCAGTATATAGGAGAACCCTTGATTCTCTGATGAGAGTTGGATTATGCCATCCATTCCAGTAATCACAGATACAACTATGATAATAGGCAGCAATAATTTGAATAAAGGATGGCTGAGAAGGTTAAAAGACATTATTTTTTTAACTAATCCTATAAAACTAAAAAAGAAAGAGTGTGTCACTGAACTGATAAGACAATTTGTTATTCTATCAATAACGTGACTCTATTCATATGCTTACGATACACTTAATGCATTAAACAACAACAAGGTGCCTCTATGGAATCAAACATTCATAATTATATGGAAGTACTCGTCAATAAACGATTTTTGCATTGGAATTCCACCAGATTTATACGCTTGATCAAATCACAGATATGAAGTGTATTGCTTTAAATCAGCTTCCTACACTCTATATTCGTTATAGCCTGGATATGTTAGCGGCAACATCCCAGAAAAAATTAATGCAATATAACGAAATGGTTGCAGCTGCGGTTGAAAATGCAGAAAAAATGATCGCGAATGATAGAAGAGAAAGAAAAGACGATTTTGAAGATATCGTTGTTTATCGGTCAAAAGATCGTTTTCAATTGGAAGATGAAGAGGAGTCATTTTCAGGAAAACTGAATTTAGATTAGTATTTAGTAATAAAAAGAAAACCCATACCGATAAGTATGGGTTTTTGTTTTGTACGAAAATAAAGATTATTTATGCGTTTGCATTTGTTGTTTTATCTTCACTTTCAACAACTGGTGCTTCCTCTGATTCAGGAGCAGGAAAAGCCTGAAGTGGTTTAGCAACCATATTACGAGTGTCTTCTTTTACTTCAGCTAATACGACAGGAAGTTGATCGCCAAGTTTAAACGTCTCATGTTTATCAATGGAGATAATACCTTGGTCAGCATTACATTCGATACGTTCTTTATTATCAACGATTAATGAACCAGGAATAAATGCTGCTGCGCCGTTTTCAATTAAACGCACACGCATACCTGCACGGTTGATATCAAAGATTTCCGCTGTGAACTTAGTTTCTTTTTCAACTTCTGATGCTAATGTTCGACAATATAACCAATCACTTACATTTCGTTCTGCCATACGATGGAAGCGGCGGCTAAGTGCTAGTTCTTCTCCAACGATATCATCAGGACGTTGAACAGGCTCTTTTCCTAAAATATGAGCTTTAAGCATACGATGGTTGATCATATCGCTGTATTTACGGATTGGAGAAGTCCATGTTGCGTAAATATCTAATCCCATAGCATAGTGAGGTAGTGGTTCATTACCTGTTTCGCTGTAGGTTTGGAATTTGCGAATACGAGCATCTAAATAAGACGTAGGTTGCTTTCCTAATAGGCGACGTAATTCACTAAAGCCTTCAAGAGTAGCAATTTGTTCTTCCGTAAATTCGACACCGTCTAATTGATTAACAATTTCAACAACGTCTTTTAATTTGTCAGATTTGATACCAGCATGAGAGTTAAATACGCCCATATTAAATGCGGCACGTAATGTTTTACCTGCACAAATGTTTGCCGTTACCATTGCTTCTTCAACAAGCTTGTTCGCTGTACGGCGCATATCAGCATGGATAGCGATAACATCGTTGTCTTCGCTTAATTCAAAACGGTAATCAGGACGATCTGGGAAAATAACCGCGTGAGTTTCTCTCCAAGTTGTACGTACTTGAGCAAACTCATACAGTTCAGTAACGACTTGTGCGATGGTGTCATTTGGTTGCCATTTATCACAAGAGCCCGTTTCTAAGAAATCAGAAACATGGTCATAAGCTAAACGAGCATGTGATTTGATCGTTGCTGCAAAAAAGTTGATGCTTTCTTCTTGGATATTGCCGTCAGCATCAACCAGTACTGTACAGCAAAGAGCAGGGCGTTCTTGGCCTTCAATTAAAGAACATAACTCATCACTTAAATCACGAGGTAACATAGGAATATTACGACCCGGTAGGTAGATCGTATAACCACGTTCACGTGCCACTTTATCCATACTGTCATCTGGTGTGATATAAGCTGTAGGATCTGCAATAGCAATAGTTAGTTCAAATGAACCATTTTCAAGCTTTTTGATATATAACGCATCATCCATATCTTTGGTTGATTCGCCATCAATAGTTACGAATGGGGTTGCTGTCATATCGACACGAACTAAATCAGCGTCGTCTTTAATTTCCCAATGCTCAATACCCTCAGGCTCTGAGTTAGGTAAATCGTTTTGAGCTAGAGTTACCCACCAAGGTGCAATTTTGTCATCACTGTCAGTGATTTTATGGGTAATATCACATTGAAAGCCTTGATCCCCTTTTAATGGGTGTTGAGTTAACTCTGCAACAACCCAGTCACCTTCTTTAAGTGTCTCAGGGTTTACGCCTTTGCGAGTCTTTGCCTTAATAGCATTTTTTAAACTAGGGTGATCAGGCATAACTTGTAGACGTTTTTTAAACATCTGAATACGGCCAATGAATCGTGTAATTGATTGTTCGATTAATTGATCCGGTTCTGCTTGCTCTTTTTCATTCTCTGTACGAATAAGAGCCACTACTTTGTCACCATGCATAACTTTTTTCATTTGTGCTGGTGGGATAAAGATGCTTTTTTTCTTATCATCTGATTCTAAGAAGCCAAAGCCACGTTCAGTTGCTTTGATGGTGCCTTCTTTTTTTGGGAGTTTTTCTTGTATTTGCTGCTTCAATTGCGCAAGTAGTGGGTTATCTTGAAACATGAGCCTTCATTATAATAGAGAAATAACGAAGTAATTTTACTATTGCACCTAATTGATTACTAGAAAACTTGGACGAAATGTACAAAAAAGAACATTTAAAGTACAAAAAACTACCAAATCTAAGAAAATGAAGCTAAATTTGTGAACTCGCTCAATTTTTTCTGGTAATTCTTGCCGTATTAGGGCATTATGCGCGCCCTGAGTTAATCCACTTTCTATAATTTAAGTTGAATTAACCTGTCCTGTCCCGAGAGCTTGTGTGTGTGTATGGAACTTGCTGAGCAAATGGGACCTTTTTTATATGATTAATTATTGGGATCCCAATGTCAGAATCTATTACTGAATTTCGCCAACTGGCTTTAGACGAATCAATCTTATCTGCACTTGATGATATGGGCTTTGTAGCTCCAACTCCTATTCAAGCAGCTTCGATTCCTCTACTTCTAGAAGGCCGTGATGCTCTTGGTAAAGCGCAAACAGGTACTGGTAAAACAGCTGCATTCTCTTTACCACTATTAAACAAAATCAATCTTAAGCAACATAACCCACAAGCAATTATCATGGCTCCAACGCGTGAACTTGCTATTCAGGTTGCTGCTGAAGTTAAAAACCTTGGTCGTAACATCAAGGGTCTTAAAGTTTTAGAGATCTACGGTGGTGCATCTATCGTTGATCAAATGCGTGCTCTAAGCCGCGGTGCTCATATCATCGTTGGTACTCCTGGCCGTGTTAAAGATTTATTAAACCGTGACCGTCTAAACCTAGGCGAAGTTCATACGTTCATCCTAGATGAAGCTGATGAAATGCTTAAAATGGGTTTTGTTGACGATGTAACTTGGATTCTTGAAAAAGCACCAGATACAGCTCAACGTATCCTATTCTCTGCAACTATGCCTCCAATGGTTAAAACAATTGTTGACCGTTACCTACGTGATCCTGCTCGTGTTGACGTTGCTGGTACTAACCACACTGTTGATAAAGTAGAGCAAAACTTCTGGGTTGTTAAAGGCGTAGAAAAAGACGAAGCAATGTCTCGTCTACTTGAAACTGAAGAAACTGATGCATCAATCGTTTTCGTTCGTACTCGTCAAGATACTGAGCGTCTAGCTGATTGGTTATCTGCTCGTGGCTTTAAAGCTGCTGCACTGCACGGTGATATTCCTCAGTCTCAACGTGAACGTACTGTTGATAATATCAAAAATGGCGTTATCGATATTCTAGTTGCTACTGACGTAGTTGCTCGTGGTCTTGATGTTCCACGTATTACTCACGTATTCAACTACGACATCCCATTTGATGTTGAGTCTTACATCCACCGTATCGGTCGTACAGGTCGTGCTGGACGTAAAGGTAAAGCGATTCTTTTAGTTCGCACAAACCAAATGCGTATGCTTCGTACAATTGAGCGTGTAACTAAGTCAACTATGGAAGAAATTCAACTTCCACACCGTGACCAAGTTGCTGAATCTCGTCTAGCTGCATTAGCTGCTGAGCTTCAAGCTGATAAAGAATTCGTTGCTCTTGATGCGTTTACTGATTTAATCAATAAACTTCAAGAAACATTAGAAATTGATGCAACTACTATTGCTGCTATGCTTCTTAAGCGTCAACAAGGTAAGCGTCCTTTATTCTACAAAGGTCCAGACCCAATGATCGCAGCTATGGAGCGTGCGAAAAACCGTCGTTCTGATCGTGGCGAACGTGGTGAACGCGGCGGCCGTGGTGATCGTCCTGAGCGTGGTGAACGTCGTCAATACAATAACGATGACTTCGATACGTACCAATTAGAAGTTGGTCGTGAGCAAGGCGTACAAGTTAAAGACATCGTAGGTGCTCTAGCTAACGAACTTGGTTTCACTAAAGGTTCTATCGGTGCAATCAAACTTGCTCCTGGTCACACATATGTACAACTTCCTAAGAAAATGTCTGCAGATGTTGCTGGCAAACTTAAGAAACTACGTATTCGTCAAAACGAAACAAAAGCGGTTGTTGTTGAAGGTGTTGACCTAACAATCGAACGTCGTCCACGTACTGGTGGTGGCCGTGATGAAAACCGTGGCGGTAACAGCCGTGGTGGTTACCGTGGTAATCGTGAAGGCGGAAACCGTGAAGGTGGCCGTGGTGGCGAACGTCGTTTTGATCGCAACAAAGGTGGTGATCACCGTGGTAGTCACCGTGGCGAGCGTGCACCAGGCGGTCGTGGCCGTGGTCGCAGCAGCGAGCGCAGCGAAGGTTAATCCTTAGCAAAGAATTAAAATAAAAACCGAGCTCATGTAGCTCGGTTTTTTGTGTTTGTAAAAAAGCCTCAATGAAGAGGCTTAGTATCGGGATTTAATTAAATGGAACGTGCGATTTCATAGCCATCCCAAATTGCAGCCATGATGGTTCTTGCTTGTTGAGAATCTCCGATATTATAGACATGTTCTACATCTAACTCGGTTACAAGTTCATCATAAAGACTTTTTTCTGCGCGATAGCCCATTGCAATTACAACGTGTTCTGCGTCGATTTGTTGAAGTTGTTTTCTATCGTTAGCTGGTTGAATGACAATGCCGTTATCATTAATTGAATATAAGTAAGTTGACGTTTTTAATGATACCTTTTCAAAATCTAGCAATTCTTTAAGCATTTGATAATTAGCAAAGCAGGTACCATGTGGGCCACCAATAATATCATCACTACCTTCGACTAAAGTGACGTTTTTACCACGTTGAGCCATCCATAATGCCGCTTCAGCGCCGACTAATCCTGCACCGATAACAATTAAATTATCGCCTGTAATCAACTCGGGGTTCATTAGCATTTTTTCTGCACTCATTACATGAGGTAAATTAACACCTTCAATCCAAGATGGTACAGAAGGGCGAGATCCTGTAGCAAAGATCACTGCATCAGGCATTTCTGCTTCAATACGCTCTTTAGTTGCTGCTGTATTCATTCTTACATCAACGGACTTTCTCTCTAATTCACCAGAAAACCATGCGATAAGTGTTTTATCATCATGCTTGAATGGGGGTTGGCTGCCAGGAATGACGTTACCACCAAGATTACCTGATTGCTCAAAGAGAACGACATTATGACCACGTTCAGAAGCTACACGCGCTGCTTCCATACCACCAACGCCGCCACCAATAACGACAATCTTCTTCTTTTTAGTTAATGGTAATAAGCCATATTCTTCTTCTCGTCCACAGCGTGGGTTCACGGCACATGAAATATTACCAATTTCAGCCATACGACCAAGGCAGCCTAAATGGCAAGAAAGACATGGACGAACCTCATTAAATCGACCACGACGAATTTTATTTACAACATCTGGATCAGCTAGAAGAGGACGTCCCATTGAGATCCCATCCGCTATTCCTGCGGTTACAGCATGACTTGCGAGATCCGGGTTTTCCATACGCCCAGCCATTAATACAGGAATACTCACCACCTCAGATACAGCCTTACAATAGGGTTGATACATACCCGGTTCAAAATAGTTTGCAGGATGGTTCCAGTACCAAGCATCATATGTACCGGCATCAACATTTAAAGCATCATAACCTGCATCTTGAAGGTATTTCGCTGCTTTTAGACCTTCATCCATATCTCTACCAACTTCTTCGGCTATTTCATTTGGTAGGATCCCTTGGCCAAAGCCTTTGGTATTTCCTTTGACAGAGTAGCGCAAAGAAACAGGGAAGTTGCGACCACAAGCGGCTTTGATGCCTTCGACAATCTCTACAGCGAAGCGATAACGGTTTTCAAAGCTTCCACCATATTGGTCAGTTCGCTGATTAAAAAATTCCATGGTAAATTGGTCAAGTAAATAGCCTTCATGCACGGCATGAATTTCTACACCATCATATCCTGCCTTTTTAGCGATCATGGCAGACTCAACAAATTTTTGAATAAAGTATTGAACCTCATTAGTGGTTAATTCACGGTGTTCAATGGAAGGGTCAAAACGGTTAGGAGCTTTAGAAGGGGCAATGCTTTTATCGGCAGGTGTGAAGCCTGGTATGCATGAGCGTCCCCAACCAGCTGTAAGTTGTGCAAAAATCTTAGTTCCATAACTATGAATACGTTCATTCATTTCTTTAGCGCTGCGGATGTAGGCTGTTGGGTTGTAACTAGGGCAAGGAAGCGATGGCATAGGGAACTGCTCTAGTTCATTTTCAACCATTTGTACGCCAGTGATAATAAGACCGACGCCACCTTTAGCACGAGCAATATAATAGTCTTGTCCGCGTTTATTGTAGGCACCATCACTATCAACACAGCCTAATGTCCCCATAGGAGCCATAGAATATCGATTTTTTAAGGTTAAACTTCCAATTTTCATCGGTTCAAATAAGACTTTATGTTTATCGTTTAGCATTAATAGGACTCCATAAATAAATAGAAATTTGATTACTTAATCATTGGCCTTAATCCAAAAATTAAGTAATCAAACTTGGTGTTATTTAAGCAGACTATCTTAAGTTTGATTTGGCATTTTAAGACAGGGTATTTGCTTATTAAGACAAGCGTAATCTCTGTTGATGTAGATCAATCACTAAAAAACAGTAATACTTAGAGATTATTTATCTGATTGTATGTTGAGTTAAAGAGAGCGTTATGTCATGAACCCAAATCTTGTTATACATAAAGGCTGGTTAGAGTTATTAAGCTCTTTGACTAAAGATGAATTAAAATTCGATAATGATTATATTGAAACTGAGATAGTAAAAGCTGTGTTGTATCAGGGGTATCAAGAAGGAAATAGTATAGAACTGATAAAAAAAGCAATAACAAATGTTTCACCTTTAACGTTTGGTTCTTATTCTTTATTAGCTTTTAGTGCTAATGATATTAATGAGTTAGTTTATATTTTAACTACATACTCAGTGTGCTTTGGCTCACCTATGCGATTGATTAATAATAAAACCTTCAATGCTAAGTATTTAGAAGTTCTTGTTAGAAATACAGAGTCAAGACAGGTTGAAATTACTTATTTGGGGCAAATTTATTATGTAGCTATTGTCATCAGATTAATGCTCAATATTCACCCAAACTTGAAAGGTAAAATTAAACTTCAAATTGGCTATTTTCCTTTTGATCAAGCAACAAAAAATCAATTTGAAGAACTCTTAGGATGTGTAATTGAAGTGCGTCAAGGCTTAATGAAAATCTGTATTGAAAGAACGGCTCTAAATTATCAAATTAAGACAAGAGATTTGGAGGTTTATGATGCTTTATTGCCTGTCGTTATTCGGAAATCTCAGAGAATGAGTTCTGTCGATATCATTCAAAAATGCTACGACTTTTTGGATGAACAAGAAACATTGTTGATGATAGATAACGATAGTTTAGCTAAATCTTTGAGTATCACATCAAGAACATTGAATCGAAGACTCAATCAAATTCATACTAATTATCGTGAATTAATTGATAAATACCGCTATGAAAGAGCTCAGCATTTATTAGAAAGTAATCATAAGAATATAACTTCAATTGCTTATGAGTTAGGGTACGTAGATGTAAGTAGCTTTACGCGTGCATTTAAGCGTTGGAGTGGAGGTGTAACGCCGTCAATGATTAACTAATACACACATTATTGTATTCAAATTAAATATTTGTTCTCGTTTTTAGATATTAGTGATATTTTCTGAAAAATCAGCAGTGCTTGCGATATTGACTGCTGTGAATACTCTTTTTATTCATAAATGGAAAATAGCATGGATAATGAAATCCGACTACGTGCTCTTGAGCAAACCGATCTTCGTTTTATTCACCAATTGAACAACAATAGATCAATCATGTCATATTGGTTTGAAGAACCGTATGAATCATATTACGAACTAGAAGATCTATTTCGTAAGCATATTCATGATAGTAATGAGCGTCGTTTTATCGCTGAAAATGCACAACAGCAATCAATTGGTTTAGTGGAATTAGTCGAAATTAACTCCATTCACCGTAATGCTGAATTTCAAATTATCATAGCACCTGATTTTCAAGGCTGTGGCTATGCGCGTGGATTAATCAATAAAGCATTAAATTACGCATTTACCATTTTGAATTTGCATAAAGTCTATTTGCACGTTGCGGTAAACAATGAAAAAGCGATTCATTTATATGAAAAATGTGGATTTGTTGAAGAAGGGCATTTGATTAAAGAGATTTTCGTGAATGGAGAATACAGTGACATTAAGCGCATGTATATTCTTCAAGATACATATATAAAGAACCGTAATAATTAATAGAAAAGGGCTTCTAATATTAGAAGCCCTTTTTATTTGCCAACCGTACGTTGTTATTTTATTAAGCTACGATAGCATCAACTTCTTCAGTTTTTACCGCTTCCATACGTTCACCGTAGATAGAGCGTAACTGACTAACAACATCTTCACGAGTAACTACGCCAACTAATTGATTGTTTTCAATCACAGGTAAGATACGTGGTTTAGAAACACGCATGTCACGAGCGCGGTCATTAATTGATAGTGTGCTGTAGCTAGTTGCAATGCCCATGTCTGTTGTTGGGTAAAGCTTTGGTTTATCAATCGCGTAGAACTCAGCTAGCTGCAGTAGTGTGTCTTTAGGTGAGATGCTTGTGATGTCTGTTTTCATTAAATCAGCAACAGTACGACCTTTTTCTGGTAGATAATCTTCACACCATAGTTCAACTAATACATCATGCTCAGAGAAGAAACCAACCACTTCACTATGACTGTTTACAACGATTGCACCTGAAAGATGGCGGTCTAATAGGTTATCCAGTGCAACTTCTACAGGCATTTCTGGTTGAAGAACGTAAGTGTTAACATCCATAAATTGATTTACTGTTTTGTTCGCGTTCATTTTGATCATTTCCTTAGAGTCAGATTCTGTAAATAGTGGTGTAATTTGTGATGTTTCTACTGCTTTTAATTGAGGGCGAGTGAAGATTGACCAGTAAGCCAAACCAACAAGACCAGCACCACCAACGATATTTCCTAACGTTACAGGGATTAAGTTCGCTGTAATAAAATTAACGATATTTAAGTCTGCGTATTGTTCAGGTGTTGCACCGACTGCAAGCCAAAACTCAGGCGGAGCAAGTTGTTGAATCGCAATACCTAAAGGAACCATAAACATGTTTGCAACACAGTGCTCAAAGCCACTACTAACAAACATTGCAACAGGTAAAATAACCATTACTGCTTTAGTGAGCATATTGGTTGAGCAGAAGGTTAACCACACGGCCAAACACACTAATAAATTACATAAAATACCTAGAGCAAATGCTTCTAGCGGTTGGTGATGCAATTTATGTTGAGCGATATTTAGCGCGTTCAAACCCCATTGACCACCGTCGTTTTGGTACATACCTGCTGAAACCACAAGAGCGAGTAATAAACCAGCACCAATAAAGTTACCGATATATACTTTTCCCCAGATCCCTAGCATTTTGCCAAAACTGATTTGTCTATTTGCTACAGCAATTGCTGATAAAACCGAGCTTGTAAATAATTCACCGCCACCGATAACAACTAGGATCAAACCTAAACTAAAAGCTAAGCCACCAGCAAAACGACTGATACCCCAACCAGTTTCTGTATTGCCTGTCGTTACCGTTGTATAGAAAATGAATGCTATCCCGATAAAGACACCAGCCATAATGGCTAAGCCAATTACCATGCTTGTTGGCTTCTTTGATTTAGCCAGTGCGTAATAAGCCGCTTGTTCCATCATTTCGCTGGGATTAAATTGTCCAGTTGTATTTGGACTGAGATTAGAACTCATTTGTCCTCCTTAAGTATTGGTTATAAAAATGCTTAAGGAATATGAGCTAACCCGTCTTGCTTAAGCCCAGTTAGATTATGAGCAAAAGTGTTTGGGGTAAAATTGATTGTTTTTAGGTTCTATATCAGTTTTCCTTATGAAACTAAAATGGTATGATTTACACAAAATAAGTTCTTATAAAAGAGATGGTTATGCGTTATTCATTAAAACAGTTGGCAGTTTTTGATGCAGTAGCGACAACAGGAAGCGTCAGTCAAGCGGCTGAATTATTGTCTTTGACTCAATCAGCTACCAGTATGTCGTTGTCGCAATTAGAAAAAATGTTGGGGCGTTCATTATTTGAACGTCACGGAAAACGAATGGCGCTCACTCATTGGGGTGTATGGCTTCGTCCTAAAGCTAAAAAGCTGATTCATGATGCACAACAGATTGAATTAGGCTTTTATGATCAGCATTTGATCAGTGGTGAAATCTCATTAGGCGCAAGCCAAACCGCAGCAGAACACTTAGTTCCAAATCTTATCAGTAATATTGATAATGATTTCCCAGAAATTCGAATCTCTTTAGGTGTTAAAAACACCTCTGGTATTATTGAAGGGGTATTAGATTACAAATATGAACTAGGAATTATCGAAGGGCGCTGTGATGATAGTCGAATTCATCAAGAAGTCTTTTGTACAGACCATTTGATCATTGTTGCTGCAGCTCATCATCCTTTTGCTAAGCATGAAAAAGTCAGTTTAGCCCAATTAGAGCAAGCAAAATGGGTATTACGTGAGCATGGTGCAGGAACACGAACTATTTTTGATAGTGCTATTCATGGAAAAATTCCTGATTTAGACGTATGGCGTGAGTACGAATACGTACCAGTATTACGAACATTAGTAGCAAATGGACAATATTTAAGCTGTTTACCTTATTTAGATGTAGTGAAATACATTGAACGTGGTGAATTAGTCGCATTAAACGTACCTGAACTGAATATGGAAAGAACACTCTCATTTATCTGGCGATCATCAATGGATCAAAATCCGATCAGCGATTGCATAAGAAGAGAGGGTATAAGAATGATTAAGAATCATAACGTTATACGATAAGTGATAAGAAAAATTAACTTCTTAGTTTGTTTGATATTTGTTATTCTCATTAAATAACCGTTATTTATTATATTTATTCTTAGGGATAGAAAGATATGCCAGCATTATCAGTTTTATTGATGGATAGTTTCAACTACTTCAAAAAGCATTTTATTGCCTTTTGTATGCTTGTCCTTCCATTTGCGCTTATCACTAATGGGATAGCGTTAAGCTTTAATGAGAACGATGGTCCAGGTAAGTTTTTAGTATATATGCTATTTATTTTGACTATCTATCCTTTTTATAAAGGAGCGATTCTTTATTATATCGCTTATTCATTTGATGGAAGAAGAGTTCCATTTAGTCAACTGTATCAAATACCGGCCAAAACATGGTTTTCGTTTGTATTAATGAACATGATTTTGGGATTAGCGATATTAATGGGATTCATGGCGCTTATTTTGCCTGGTTTGTATTTAATGGCACGTTTCTCATTTACGGAGATCTATTGTGTTCTTTATAAAGAAAATACAAATGATGCGATTAAATTGGGTTGGCATGATACAAAAGACAATTACTGGGTGTTATTTAAAGGCTTAGTTATTATTTTTGGTTTTACTACTGGTTTGATGTGGGCACTAGAATATGGACTTGGTTTAATTGGCCTACAATCGCCAGTATTGTCTTTCATTTTTTCTATTTCTGAAGTGGTTTTATCAATGATGAACACGATTTTTATCTTTAGAGTGTTTACAGTAAATACGACTAAACTAGAAGAAATCCAAGCTATTGAATAATTAATAGTTTTATCATTATGATTGATATAAACGGTCAACTTTATAAGGTTGACCGTTTTTTTATGTAAAATTATTAATGAGACAGCTGTTGCAAAAATGTTGCGACATGTTGGTTTGTACGAATCTTAGATGACATGATGTTTCGAAATGTAAGTTTAAATATCGGATTTAGGATGTTTCTATGAAGTTTCGACACAAAATTATTTTAGCTTTTTCAATTATTATGACAGTGACTTTGGCTCTATTAAGTACTGTTCAATACCTTAATATGAAAAAAGAAGTAGAGCATGAAGTTCAATCAAGTATTCATGAGATTGTTGATGGTGTACGCACAACGGTGAATTCAGAACTAGCGGGAAAAACGTTATTAGCCGAATACGTAACAGAAATTGCTCAAAGAGATTTGAACTCAAAAACGCTTGAGACAATCTTAAGCCAACCTCAAGTAAAAAAAGCGTTTGTACTTGCAGGCATCGGTTTTGAAGATGGACATGATTTTGTTAGTAATGATCCAACGTGGGATCCTCAAGGATATGATGCAAGAACTCGTGGTTGGTATATATCCGCAAAACAAAAAAATGGCACAATAATTACTGAACCTTACGAAGATGCCCTTACTGGAGAAATTCTGATTTCAATTGCAACGGCAGTAAAGTCAGATAATCAGTTTATTGGATCTATTTTTTTCGATTTGAGCTTAGGAAGTTTAGCTGAGTTAGTGAATCAAGTTGAACTATTTGATGCTGGATACTTATTTATTGTTGATAAGGCAGGAACCGTTATCGCTCATCCTGATAGCCAATACAATGGTCAATCTATGGCGTCATTCCTACCAAATATTCAATTAAACTCAAACTTACAAACAATAGAGATCAACGGGGCGACACACGATGTCTCATTTACCTCTATTGATGGCTATCCTTGGTCAATTGGTGTTGTTCTTGATGAAGGTAAAGTGTTTAAACAAATCAATGAATTAAAAAATGATTCATTAATATATTCAGTTGTTGCGATTATTGTTTCAATTGTTTTGATGCTGATGTTTATTACTCGTCTTATCCGTCCTGTTCAAACATTAAATTCTGCAATTCAGAACGTAGCATCAGGAGAAGCGGATTTAACGCAGCGACTTGATACTAAAATTGATCCTGAATTCGCACCTCTAGCGGAAGGCTTTAATCAGTTTATTATTAATCTTCAAACTCAAGTAACAGAAACCAAAGCGTTAAGTCACCAATTAAATCAAGGGGCTCAGAAGATCTTAGTTGGTGCAAATGACTCCGAAACTGCAATGAATACACAGATGATGGAGTTAGAGCAACTGGCAACGGCCATGAATGAGATGGCTGCTACGTCGGTTGATGTGGCAGGAAACGTACAAAGTGCCGCTGAATATGCCAAAAAAGCGGACAGTGCAACCGAGCACGGTATGACGGTTGTAAATCAAACATCAGAAGAAATTACTGATCTATCAACGAACATTAATCAAGCTGTAGAAGAAGTTGGAAAACTAGAAAAAGCGACGGACAGCATTGGTACAATTTTACGTGTTATTAATGATATTGCAGAGCAAACAAATTTACTTGCTCTTAATGCGGCAATAGAATCAGCAAGAGCAGGAGAGGCTGGTCGCGGGTTTGCTGTTGTTGCTGATGAAGTAAGGACCCTCGCTAAGCGTACGCAAGAATCGACAACAGAAATAGCAACAATGATTGAACAATTGCAATCGGGAGCGGCGAGTGTTTCTTCTTCAATGTTAAGCAGTCAGCAAAGAGCGGACTCTACCGTTGATAAAGCCAAGCAAACCGCTGAAGCATTAACTCAGATAAGAGAAACAATTCAACAAATTAATGATATGAATATTCATATAGCTTCTGCTGCTGAAGAGCAAAGCCATGTTGCTGAAGAAATAAATGGAAAGACTGTGAATATTAAAGATTTGTCAGTATTGGTTCATGAGGCGGCACAAGGTGCTGCGGTTTCTATTAATGAACAGGTGAGTGTGGTAGAAAGCCAAGAAAGGATAATGAATAAATTTACAGTGTAACTGAGATATAACTATCAATTAAATTGATATAAAAGCTCAAGAGTATTCTTGAGCTTTTTTAGTTATGCTAGCTATTGGCGTTCCCAGTAATTAAATAGTTGAGAGAGAATAAAACAGAGAACGAAATAACTAAGTGCTACAAAAATCCAAATTTCAAAAATCATACCGCTTGAGTTCGCGATTTCAGTACCTACAAAAGTTAACTCTTGTATTGAAATTAAAGAGATAATAGAAGAATCTTTTACTAAAGAGATACATTGACCAGCTAGAGGTGGAATGATCACTTTAAATACTTGTGGAGCGATAATGTATCGATATCGATGCCAAGTTGATAATCCCAGTGTTTTTGCGGCTTCATGTTGGCCTTTAGGTATTGCATCCAACCCTGAACGAACGACCTCACCAATATAAGCGGCAGAGATCATGCCAATACACAATACTCCAGCTGTTAAGTTCTCCCACAGATTAGCAGAGCCAAAAAGGAACTGCTGTAGCAAATTAATATCACCAGAGTGTTCACGTAATAAGTTTTCAAGACCTAATAAAGGAACCAGTTGGTTAGCGATAAAAAAGTAAAATATAAAAATAAAGACCAAAGGTGGAATGTTTCTAATCAGTTGAATATAGCTATTTGATAACGCTCTAATCACAGTAAGATTTGAACGGCGTCCTAAGCCTAATAAGACACCGAAACAAATGGCAAAGAGCATGCCCCAAAACGTTAAACGTAGTGTTGAAAACAAACCATCAAAAAAGTAAGGGAGAGAACCATCTGCTTTTGGAGTAAATAAAAGCTGAATGGTTTTAGACCACTGCCAATGATAAGCCAAGGTACCACTGTCTTTAGTCAATAACCAAGTGACGAACCCTACGATAATGATCAGTAATCCCCAATCTAATCGATTGAGCCTAAAGGATGCTCTTTGATACATGTTCTATTTCGCTGTTTGTGATTGCCAATCTAGGCTTGTAAACCAATAGTCGTAACGCTCTTTTAGCCAACCGTCATCGGTGCGAGCTTTGATCCACTCATCAAAATACGCTTTTTTATCTTCTTCACCTAAACGAACAGCAAAGGCTTCATTGCCTTGTGATAAACGTTCCTTAAATGGTAAGTAAAGAATGTCAGCGTGTTTGAGCGTATCAAATTCTGGTTTAGGCGTTGATGCTGCTACGGCGTGAGCATTACCATTTAATACTTCTTGAAAGGCTTGTGCTTCATCATCAAATTGTAGAACTTTTGCTTTTGGAAAGTGTTCTTTGATAGCTGCAACGGTAATTGAACCACGGCGTGCTGCAAATTTTACGCGTCTTGAGTTGAAGTCTTCACGAGTAAAACCGTCCGTTAACTCTTTATTAGCAGCAACCTGTACACCAGAGTGCGAATATGGAACAGTAAACAGAACACTTTTTGAACGTTCATCAGTAATTGTTAATCCACCAATAATGACGTCAAATTTACCAGAAATAAGAGAGGGAATAATGCCATCCCAAGCTGTAGGTATAAACTCAACTTTTAAACCAGAGTCTTCAGCAAGACGTTTTGCCACATCGACTTCAAAACCAATTAACTCACCTTGTTGATTTCTCATCGCCCATGGAACAAAAGTACTTAAGCCTACTTTTAATGTACCACGCTCTTGAATCTTGTCTAAATTGGGTGTGCTGTCGGTTGTCGTTGCGGAAAATGCTGAACTACTAAATAGTAAACTTAATCCAAAAAACGAAAGTAATAGGTGCTTCATGCGAGTTGTTCTCCTTAGTGTGCGTTGTGCATTCTGTATTCTAGCCATGCTGATAAAGCAGAAAGGCTTAATGTAATCATTAAATAGATGGCGGCTACTGTAAACCAAATTTCAAATGGCATTGCTGTATCCGATACAATATTTCTTCCCTCAGTAGTAAGGTCAAAAATAGCCATTACACTGACTATAGAAGAGTTTTTAACTAAGGAAACTAATTCGTTGGTTAGTGAGGGTAAGGTTTTTCTAATTACTTGAGGTAAAACAACATATCGATAGCTGCTGAACTGAGAAAGACCTAATGTCTTACACGCTTCAAATTGTCCTTTAGGTAGATTGATTAAGCCTGAACGTAAGATTTCGGCTGTATATGCACCTTGAAACAAAGCCAAAGCTAAGACGGCGGTAGTGAAGCGATCTAACCCTAAAAAAGGACCAAAAACGAAATACAATAAATAGATTTGAACCAATAATGGGGTATTACGGATCAACTCAATGTATAGCGTTGATATTGTTTTACCTACAATAGAGTTTGATAGACGCAATAATGCGGTAATCAGAGCAATAGTAAGTGTTGCAATCGCACTGATGGCGGATATTTTTAAAGTAACCAACAAACCTTCAATTAGTTCTGCTGGAAACCATTCACCATCTTCATAAAAGAAAATGAAGTCAGGAACTCGATCCCATTGCCATTGATAGTTCATGGCTTGAGCACCACTGTCCAAAACCCAAAAAAGACCTAAACTAAGTAATAAGATCTGAAGGGTGGCAGAGAGAACAGGTGCAAAAATACGAGTAAAGTAATTCATCTTAATAGCTTAATATTTGGTTTAAAAAGCGTTGAGTTCGTGCGTGTTGTGGGGATTCAAAAAACTGGAGAGGCTCTGCAACCTCAACAATTTCACCTTCATCCATAAAAACGACTCTATCTGCTACCTTTTTGGCAAATCCCATTTCATGAGTAACACAAACCATTGTGATGCCTTCTTTAGCCAAATCCGACATTACATCAAGAACTTCACTGATCATTTCAGGATCAAGTGCAGAAGTTGGCTCATCAAATAAGAGAATTTTAGGCTCCATACAGAGTGAACGAGCAATAGCGACGCGTTGTTGTTGGCCGCCAGAAAGTTGTGATGGGTACTTATCAGCTTGTTCCGCGATATTGACGCGTTTTAAATACGTCAATGCACGCTCTTTTGCTTGAGCCTTAGAAAGCTTTAACGTTTTGATTGGAGATAGGGTTAGGTTTTCTAACACGGTTAAATGTGGGAAAAGATTAAAGTGTTGAAATACCATGCCAATTTTCCCTTTATCAAGGTGCTTTGGTGATAACACCTCATCAAAAAGTGAAAGCTGACCATTCTGGATGGATTCTAACGCATTAATGCAGCGAATAAGCGTAGATTTCCCTGATCCAGAAGGACCACAAATAACGACTTTTTCACCTTCTTGAATGGCTAAGTTGATATTTTTTAGCGCATGAAATTGGTCGTAAAATTTATCAACAGCTTCAAAAGTAATGACATTTGTTCTCTTTGTATTTTTTATCGTCACAATTAGTCCTTTCAGTTACTAGCCAAAGTTACTGTAACATATTCATTAAACTAAAGAAGTGATTCTTGTTTCTTTGATTGTTTATTGCGCAAAAAATGAGGTTATGTGTGGTTCATGTCAAAAGAGGTATGAGTAGTAAGTTATATTAAATTAACCATTGCACAACAGAACAAGACACGTTACGTTAACAGAATGGAGAATAAAGATGCAGGAAGATAACCTGTATAACAGAGATGGAAGAATAAGCAATGTATCAAACTGATGATGTACGAATTAAACAAGTAAAAGAACTTTTACCGCCTGTTGCTGTACTAGAAAAATTTCCGACAACTGAAACTGCTGCTAAAACGGTGTTTCAGTCTCGTCAAGCTATTCATAATATTCTTCAAGGTGAGGATGACCGTCTTTTAGTAATTATAGGACCATGTTCTATTCATGATCCAAAAGCGGCACTAGAGTATGGTGAAAGGCTAAAAGTATTGCGTGATGAGTTGGGTGATCGTTTAGAAGTAGTGATGCGTGTTTATTTTGAAAAACCGCGTACGACAGTTGGATGGAAAGGGTTAATCAATGACCCTTATATGGATGATTCATTTAAATTGAATGATGGTCTACGTATTGGTCGTAAATTGTTGCTTGATCTAACGGATATGGGATTGCCAACAGCGGGTGAATTTTTAGATATGATCACTCCGCAATACATGGGTGATCTAATTAGTTGGGGAGCAATTGGTGCTCGTACAACCGAATCTCAAGTTCACCGTGAGCTGTCTTCTGGTCTTTCATGCCCTGTAGGATTTAAAAACGGTACTGATGGTAATATCAAGATTGCAACGGATGCGATTCGTTCAGCTGGTTCATCACACCACTTTTTATCAGTAACGAAATATGGACATTCTGCAATCGTAGAAACAGCAGGCAATCCTGACTGTCATATCATTCTTCGTGGTGGTAAAGAGCCGAACTACAGCGCAGATCATGTTAAACCTGTTAAAGAGCAACTTGCTGCTTCTGGTTTACCGCAAAAAGTGATGATTGATTTCAGCCATGCAAACAGTTCAAAAGACTTTAAACGTCAAATGGTTGTTGCTGATGATGTTTGTGGTCAAATTTCAGGTGGTGAAGATGCTGTATTCGGTGTCATGATTGAAAGCCATTTAGTAGAAGGTCGCCAAGATTTAGTTAACGGCAAAGTAGAAACTTATGGTCAATCGATTACAGACGCTTGTATTGGTTGGGATGATACCGAAAAAGTACTTCGTCAATTAGCTGATTCAGTAACGGCACGACGTAACAAATAAGAGTTCTTTACAAAATATCAACGCCAACAGTATATGCTGTTGGCGTTTTTTTATCCTTGTCCTTTTGCCATTGTAACCGTACGTTTTAATGTCCATCGTAGTAATAAAGGAATACTCTCAGGTCCCATCTCTTCACAGTGCTCCACAATAGCTAATGCGACATCCGGTTTTGCGTATTTTTTTAACGTTTTTACTATGATCTTTTTAGGTGGAACAGGTTGATCGGCTGAAATATTTGACAGTGTTCTGAATAACTCTTCAAAACCGTGATGATATAAATAATGCTCGATGTCTTTATGTGGTAGCTCTGTTAAACGGTGACGTTCGTGTTCGTTTTCAAGCTGACTTTTTACTGCAAAGGCGTATTTCTTCCCGGCAGGATCACCATCAGTAACCACATGCCACTCAATATGAAGTGCTTTGGCCATTTTTATTAATGATTTTAATCCTGATTGAGCAAACTCTATGATTTGTACCCCTTCAGCGGCAAGGTTATAACCAAGAATTCGAGCCATTTCGTTAAATAACCATACTTCAGTTTCACCTTCAACAAGTAGCCAACAACGAGCAAATAAAGCATTAGAGCGCTGAAATCGAATATGAAACGTAATTCGACGCAAATCATCACGAGATAAACTCGTTGGGGTTAAGGCGTAACTAGAGGTGGAATCAGATTCTCTAACTAAACGTCTTATGGATGATAATGGAACGGCGCTAAGCAATTCACTACTGTTTGTCGTGAGGATTTTTTGCATGGGAATATGATTAAGTAATGTCCATGCTTGAATTAATTGTGTTGGGTGAAGTCGTCCTTCTGGATCTTCTACAATCATGACTGGTCGCGCCGATTGTTTTAATGTATTTGGTCCTTTTGCTCGTAAGTAGGTATTAAGTAAACCCAATAATAATAATTTAGTCTGTTTGCTTTGATTTTGATTTACAAATTGGTTTAAAGAAACGCCTTCCGCTTTTTGCCCAAAGAATAAATCATCACGCACTTTATGTTGACTATGTCGTCTATGATTTCTAAAAGAAAAGTAATGATCAACGAGAGATTGCATTGATTGTAAGGCACTTTTTATTTCGCCACTACTTACTTGCCCTGGAGCAGTTAATAGGCGTCGACAGGTATTATTAATTCGTCGCTCAATTCGATCATCGGGAACGTGATCAGTAAAAGGACCAGGGCTAAGTCGGCGTGAATCTCGGATCCTAATAACAGGGTGTAATTTTATGAGCTCATAAACCAGACATTCGATACGATGGTAACGTAATACATTACCATCTTTATCTAAAAAGGTACTTGAAGAAGTTATCTTTCCGTCATTATTTGTTGCGCTTACACGGTAGTAAATACGTTGTGTATTGCTATTTGCATCATGTTGCCACAGTGAGGAGAGCTTTCTATAGCGACCCGCTTTATGCTCATTTTTTTCTGTGGTTTGCCAAGTAATAATGATTTGAATGTGTTGGTCTTGTGTGTATGAAATAGAGTGGTCTTGGTGAAAATCTTTAAGTGTAAATTGATGTAATTCGCCAGAAATGGGCAGGGCAATAGAAAGCGCATCAAGCAATGATGACTTGCCCCATGTATTTTCGCCTATCAAAGTGGTGAGTTGTTCAAAAGAAAGTGATAAGCGTTTAATGCCTCGAAATCCTGAAACTTCTATTCGTTCTAAGAGCATATGACTTCCTCATCAGATACTTGTATAAGTAACTATATAGCATGTAACGAGAGTAAAGCATTATGGATATCACAATTATAGAATTGATTTTTTTGAATAAATTTCTTTGAGAGTGCAATTTTCTTTATCTTCAAAAACGAAAAAGAACAATAAGTGATATGATAGTCGCAGATTGTTTGATGAAGCTTGCGCAATTGAGTTTTAAGGCTTCGAAAAGGGAAAGAAGATGAGTGATAAGCAAAGCAATAAATTAAGAGTTATGCATATTAATGATACGCACTCTTATTTTGATGAATCTGTAATTGCTTTGAATTGTGAAAGCGTTGATAAATTTTATATAAAGTGTGGTGGCTTTTCTCGATTATCACACCAAATGACTTTACTTAGTAATGAAATGAAAGCAGAAGGTGGCAATGTTGCGACTTATCATGCTGGAGATTGTTTTCAAGGAACACTCTATTTCTCTCTATATAAAGGTAAGGCCAATGCTGAGTTGCTTAATCAGTTACCGTTAGATGGTATGGTACTTGGCAATCATGAATTTGATTTAGGGAATGAATTAGTTAGTCATTTTGTCTCTCAGGTTAACTTTCCAATTTTAATGGGAAACTGGGATTTGAGTGAAGAAGACCAAAGCAAAGGTCAAAAATTAAAATACCATGATAATGTGTTGTCTTACGATACTGAGCGTGAGATAGCCAATTATATGATTAAACATGCAGGCAATGTCGATATTGCAGTATTTGGTTTAACCATAGATAAAATGGACGTATTGGCAAGTCCAGATCCAGATACACCATTTTTGAATGCGATTGAAACTGCAAAAAAAACCATTGAATATTTAAAAGTAAATGGAATTAAGAATGTCATTATTATTAGTCATTTGGGATATGACGCTGATAAACAACTCGCAGAATCTATCTCAGGGATAGATCTTATCATTGGTGGGCATAGTCATGTATTACAAGGGGACTTTGCCGATATTGGCTTAGAAACTATCGCTTCATATGGTGAGAAGGTAAATAACACCTACATAGTCCAAGCTGGTTGCCATGCTTTAGCGTTAGGCTATTGTGATTTAGAGTATTCAGATAGTGGTGAGTTAATTTCGTTTAATGGACGAAATATGTTGCTATTAGACGATATTGCTTATCAGGATAAAGCTTGTGAAGCGCCTGTTGATGAAGAAATACAAAAAGTGATATACAACGCTTTGAGTGAGTTCATAGGCGCTGAATTTTGTACAAAAGATCAAAAAATTGAAGAGTTACTGATCGATAAATACCGCGGTGAGGTTGTTCGACTATCTCAGCAGGTGATTGGATACAGTTCGATGGATTTAGCTCATCGTAGGGTGCCAAATGAGAAAGGCCAAAGTGATATTGCCCCTTGGGTTGTGGAGGCCTTTTATTCTAAAGCGCACCAAGTAGACAGTAGAGTACAGTTTGCTATGCATAATGCTGGTGGAGTTCGCTCTGGTTTAAACCAAGGAGCCATCACATATGCCGATATTGCCGGAAAAGTTTTGCCATTTGCTATTCCAATTATCATTTATAGTATCAAAGGCAAATACCTTAAAGCCGCTATTGAGGGAGCAATAGATAATGCGACTAACAATGGAGTGATAGGAAGTGGATCTGGAAGTTTTCCTTATGTATCACAATTAAGTTATCAATATGAAGCGTGTAATCCTGCAGGGCAGCGTATTACCGAATTTGAAATATTTAATTCGGTTTCTGGATGGGAGCCTGTATTAGATGAGCAAATATATTATGGAACATCAACAGCTTATACAATAAAAGGGAAGGAAGGTTACGCACCTTTATTGAATAAAGAAGATGAAGTAATAACAACCAACCTTTCAATGGCTGATTGCTTCATTGATTATTTAATGCATTACCCTAATTTAACAAAACCTAAGATGACATTAAATCGATATAATAAAAACAGTACAGCTATTATTTAGTGGCATGCTAATTGCTAATATATAACTGAGATGAGTTGTACAGTTTTATAGGTAATAGCATGGACAGTGATTGGTCAGACAAATTGCTAGTCGTAAGCTGGGTGTTCGCTTGGGCATTAATTGTTTACTTCGTCCCTTTTGCAGGGTGACATTTAAAAGGCTTTCTAATTAATTAGGAAGCCTTTTTTATTAGCGTTAATAAAACTTATCCTTTAAGGATGATATAAAAGTTATTATTGTCATATTTAGGTTAGCTTAAATTGTTTAAATTATGTTAATTTGATTTTTTATTCATTGGTTCGCATTAATTCCACATTTATATGCGCTAACTTTAACTATTGATTGCTGTAATTTTTACATTAGAAAAACTAATATTACATTGAAGAAAAAGTCATTTTTTGACCAGTAAATTAAGCTTTATTATGCGCTCATTGAAATTGATTAATTTAAGTGAGGCAATCATGGCACAAGCAGCAATGAACGTTAATAACATCGCTACTTCTTCACAAAAGAAGGCCTATTCAGTAAGTATCAAAGGATTGATTGCTCATCTTGTGGATGTTTTGTTTGGTAAAGATCAAACTGTATCTGCACAATATACATCTGAATTATCAGAGCACTTACAAAAAGATTTAGGTCTTTATCGTTAAGATATAGATGAAAGGAAAAAGCTAGCAGATGCGCTAGCTTTTTTTATATCTGAATAAAGGTTATTGCTTAATAAGAGCATACCTTATTTTTCCCTGAGCGTTTTGCTTGATAAAGTGCTTTGTCTGCTCGAAGAAACGTAGCTTTATGATCTTCTTTATTTCTATTTCGTGTTAACCCGATACTCACGGTAATAGAGCGATCATTAAGTGTTTCTTGCCAGTCGTAATTTGCAATTTCTGAACGGCATTTTTCGGCGATTTTTTTCCCATGTTCAAGGTCGCTAGAAGGAATAATAATAAGAAACTCTTCACCGCCATATCGTAGTGTATAATGCGAAGATGAAACCGAGTTTTGTAAAATCTTACCGACTAGTTTTAATACAATATCGCCTTTTAAGTGGGAATATTCATCATTTATTGATTTAAAATCATCGATATCAATAACCAATAACTGATAGTGTTTAACCGTTGGTAATATCTCTTTTATAAAGGTAGATTCAAACCATCGACGATTGTATAGCTTAGTTAAACTGTCATGAAATACGTCTTGTTGTAATTTGGCTACTGTATCTTTTTGTTGGTCAGATACTTTTTTTAATTTTAAGTTTTCAGTTTCAGAAATATTTAAGCGTAATTGAAGTTCTAATCGAGTTAATCGTCTTAAAGAGTGACCACCAAGCTCATTAATCGGGAAATTTTTAATTATTTCTACAGTTAATTGCTGTGCTTTTTTTTCACATTCAAGCGCAAGAGCAAAGTGTTTACAACTTGCCAGAGCATCGCTTTTCACTTCAAGTAATTGGCGAATATAGTAACCATAAGAGTATTTTATTGTTCGCTTTAATTGATGTGAAATGATCACATCCGCAATTTCTCCACGCTGTTGCTTAATAAGACAGTAGGCTGATTCAACAGCAAATAATTTATTTAACCAAGGAAAAGAGTGTTGGTCGCTATACTCTTGTCGATATTGTATTAGTAGGTTAAGTGCGGTTTCAGGATAATTTTTAAGACGCAATAATTTTGCAGAATAAAGCAATACTTGCGCTGTTAATTGGGGATCATCAGAAACGTATTTTAAAGCATAACACTCATCGAGAAGCTCTTTAGCTTTGGAAAGCCTTTTTAAATCGAGAAGACAAGCAATCATGTAAAGCCGGTAACGAAGCGAGAGATTATTGCTATTAATACTGTTGCTTAACGCTTCTAACTTTTGGTAATAGCGCAGTGCCTTCAAATGATCGCCATAAATAGAGCATAGATTTCCGATCCCCAAAATAGCTTGTATATAAAACTCATTATCACCATATTCTACGGCGAGTTCAGAAAGCGAATGAAGGTATTTTAAGGCTTTTTGGTATTGTCCAATATCAGTATAACGATAACTTAATGCTGAATATATTTGTAGCATTAATTCGATGTCTTTGGATGGGTCTAACAGTAACAAAGCACGATGCAAATGTTGGATGCTGTTTGCCAGGTTATTGAATTCGACTTCATACTCAGAACTCATTAACAGAGCATATGCTTTTTCGGTTTTTGTTTCAGCGAAGTTGTCTACAATATATAACCAAAACTCTAGGCATTGGTGTGTATTTAGCTCTAATAAATTAATGTTATTTTCAGCTATTCGATTTAAAAGACTGTCCATATCATATTTCCATTGGTGTTTGAGGTGGCCGCACCGTCTCAAAATATTCCGTAATTGTGAAATAGTTAATCGTTGGAGAAGATGCCTCAAAAGAGTAACGTTGCCATGGGTAAGTGGTAAAAAGTGAGCTTAAAGAGCGACAAATATCGTCACATTTTTCTTTTGAGTCATTAAGCAGTAATAGCACTTCGTTATCACCTTTACGTGTTAGTAAATCACCATGTTTACAGTAGTGGTGAATAAGGCTTGTTATGGTATCGAGCTTTTCTTCAGAGTTTTCAATGATACTAATAACATGATGATTCTTAAGATTATTAGAATTATAAACAGAAGATAAATGCTGTGACCATTTATTAAAAGGCTGCAAATATATGAGAGCAGATATGCTATTTAATTCTAATTGCAATTGGATCCTATTAATTAGTTTTCTTGCTCTAGAATCAAGTTGCTCCTTTGATGTATTAGATTTATCGCGGCCTAAACTATTGGATTGTTCTTGTAATAAAGCAATTTCATATTGTCGATAACGTTTATAAGAATAAAGTGCATGTTCATAATCGTTAGTTAACTCAGCAATTCGAGATTGCTCTAGACAAATTTGAGAGCGTAACTCTCCTTTATCAAATTGCTCAGCAATCAACTCTGCTTCGGTTAATAATTCATAGGCTGGCAGGTAATGAGATTGAGCCGAAGCGACTCTTGCTAAGCTAATAGAAGAGTGTGCCATCATCCAAGTTAATTGATGTTGTTGAGCTAGTTGGTAGGCGTAGCTGCAGCTTTGTTGAGCCAAACTCAAATCGTTTAAACCAAGAAATGCTAAGCCTCTAAAATCATAAATTTCAGCTTTCCATGTTAAGTTGGAATGATGAACAAGTAATTCTTCTGATTTTATTAGAATAGGTAACATCTCTTGATAGTTACCAAGCAGGTAGTAATCCCACGCTTGTAATATATAGGCCTTAGCTTCGAGATGAGGGATCCGGTAAAATTTAGCTCTTTGTGCGGCAATGTTATGAGCAAAGTTAGCGTCATTAAGGTTATTTGTCATGCGCCAAATATTCCCTAATCCAATAAGTGCTTCAATTTCTATCTCATTGTCACCAAGCAGCGAGGCTTGTTCTAGTGCTTGAATCCAGAATTGTTGTGCACTAAACAGTTTGGCTTGGCCCCACGCATGAGATGCCAAAACATGTAGAATCTTAGGTAAGAGATCATCATCTTCAAGCTCTTGATGCATATGCAGTAATTCACGGGCAATTTTGAAACCAATAGGGTATTGCATCAAATGCCAGTACGCTAAAGAGATGATCAGTTTTGAATAAGCTTCGCCATATTTGAAGTGTATTTGTTCTGCACGAACTAATAACGCTTCCGCATCAGATTTAATTTTATCGGCGTTATCTATACAAGATTCTAATTGTGACTCTAAAAGTTTAAGAGCGGAAATAATGGTTTTTTTTGATTGGTTCACAGTGGTATTCCTTACTTCATGACATCAATATAATCTTGCTAATATATTGATGTCACGAACTAAATTATAGAACTGCGATCGTGCTACGGTATGTTATGTTGCGAAGAAAAATAAGTGTGGGTTAGTCTTCATTTTCCGCTAAATTTAATAAAGCCATTGCACAGCTAACGCTGGTTGCAAGTACATCGATAACTCCAGTACGTAATGCGCCCATAATGGATAAAGCTTTACGACTTTCACTTGCCATTGCGACAACATTTGGAATTTGGCGTAGGTCTTCCATTTCAAGACCAATAACACGACCTCGCATAAGCGTGTCTGCATCAGTGCCATCAAGTTTGAAGAAATCAAAACCGCCAATATCACCAACGATGCCATCATTTAATCGGGCTTCAACGAATTCTTTAGGTGTGAAGAATCCGAGTTTAACCATATGGCTATTTTCATCCATATCGCCAATACCCACTAATGCAAATTCAGCTTTACGGGCTTGATTTAGCGTTTCTTTAATGGTGGTATGCTCCATAAAAGCGGAGCGTAGGTTTGGGTCATTTACATAAGCCGGAGCGTAAAGGGTTTCACTGCTGCCTCCGTATTTTTTCGCTAAACGACGGCAAATATGATCAGCATTAATGATGTCACCACTGCGATGTGTACCACCAATAGCTGAAACGAAGCGAGCATTACGATGGGAGACAATACCGGCGTGATCTGCAACCGCAGCAACATTTTGGCCTTGACCAACCGCAACGGCCATACCTTCCTGTAAGTTATTGTTAAGATATGAGCTTACAAGAGCGGCTACTTGTTTTCGTTGTTCATTGGTATTAGGTTGATCTAAAGAGATCAAAGCACGTTTTAAGTTAAATTTTTCAACCAGTTTTTGCTCAAGTTGCACACTGTATACCGGATGGAATTTCACTGTTATTTCAACGATTCCTTCTTCTCGCGCCTTTCTTAGCATGCGACCAACTTTCGCTCGAGATAAACCAAACTTTTTTGATATCTCTTCCTGAGTTGCGCCTTCTTGATAATAAAGAATCGCAATTTCAGTCAACATATCTGTATTTTCAGTTTGATCTTGAGAGGGTGACATCGTCATAACTTGTCCTAACTTAATAATTCTGCAAGTGTAATTGGTTTTGAGATTAACCCTAACTTTTGTGCCGGAGTTATGCCTAGTTTATCTTGATGACATAAATTATGCCAAGCTCTAAAAATATCTAATAGAGGAAGTAGGCTTGCAGGGCGTAGTTTACGTCTTGGTTCATTAACTAAATTGGTAAATTGGTTATAGAAACGAGTTTGATATTCATTAGCAACGGTCGCTGATGCTCGTTTTAGCCAATACGCCTCATTATGTTCTGCACCATTTAAGTGACATATACCTTTATGCTGTCCGTTGATTTCGGTAAATGCCCAGCGATCACGCCACCAACCAACTAGATGTATATCGATTTTTTCACCACTCTCTTCAGTAGGGAATGCTGCATCTTGAGTAACATAAAGAAGATCAATACTATTTTGTTTAATGCGCTTTAAAAATATAGACATTGCAGCAGAACGAAGCATCGGTTCTTGAGGCATATAGATTTCAATAGAATCACAATGCGAGAATGCTTTTTGAATTTCTAAAAAATGCGCATGCGAAGTATAAGGAGGACGAATTATCGCTCCTTTAGAAGGGTAATTGAGAGAGACGTAATTACCCAGCGGATCTTCAACGTTCGCACGCGCTAAAATTTCTTGATATTTATGATCAACACGTTTGAAAATGGATTTTGAGCCAATGGCTGGTTGTGAATTGGCTTCATTAACAAATGTATTTGATAAATATTGTGCGTTTTCTTGGAAAGGGTCGTGATCCAACAAAGTACCGGGTTCATCGGTTTCCGAGTAATTGATATGTTGTGCAATGACATATCCAGAGTTTACTTCTGCGCTGGCATACCAAAACACGCCATTATTGCTCAGCGGTTGCAATGGGGTGGAATTAGAGGCAAGTTGAATACTTGTTCTATCATGCTGAAGCCTTGAGTCAAATAGTGACATATGACGGCGGCAACGACTGGCAATTTGATTGATATGATCGTAAAAGGTTTTAGGATTTATATGTAAACGTCGGCAAATTTCACGAACGGAATAACCCGTAAATAAAAAACCTAAAAGCTTTTGTTGAATAAGACTCTTTTGATTTTCACCAGACCATTTATCTACAAAGGTAGACGCACAAGATTTGCAGCGATAACGTTGTCTATCACCACTGTAACCAAATGCATGATATAGCTCACGATGGGTTAATACATCGAAACCAAAATGTTCGCATTCTGAATTATTGCAAGAGGGCAAGGAGTGTGATTGAACTTGTTGTTGACGTGCAAGTTCGTTCAATACCTCTTGGTTATTGATTAAGGGAGGAAAAGCACCACATTTCCGGCAAACTAATGCAGGTCGCTTAGGGTTCGTACGTTGAACTAAATAATGTTGTTCATCGCTATCACCAAAATTGTCACACGCCAATGTTTTACAAAAATTGAGTTGTAACCCTTTAGCAGCCAACGGCAGTTTTTCAGTCGGCACTAGACTCCCCTTATAGATTTTATGGCGCCAGTATTGATGACTGGCGCAAACATCTGATTACAGTTTAATTGCAGTTTCTAATGCAACTGTCATCATGTCATTAAATGATTTTTGACGGTCTTCAGAGCTTAATTTCTCACCACGTTTGATGTGATCAGAAACAGTAAGGATAGTCAGTGCTTTTGCTCCTAGGTCAGCTGCCACACCATAAATGCCTGCCGCTTCCATATCAACACCAAGGATGCCTAATTTTTCCATTTTGTCGAACAGATCAGCTTCTGGCGAGTAGAAAAGGTCAGCAGAGAAAACATTACCAACTTTAACGGGAACATTAAGCTCACGAGCTTGACCAACAGCAGTTTCTAGTAGACCAAAATCAGCAATTGCAGCGAAGTCATGATTATTAAAGCGGATACGGTTAACTTTAGAGTCAGTTGATGCGCCCATACCGATAACAACATCCATCAGTTTCACGTCATCATGTACGGCACCGCAGCTACCTACACGAATTACGTTTTTAACACCATATTCAGCGATTAGCTCGTGAACATAGATACAACATGAAGGGATACCCATACCGTGGCCCATTACAGATACTTTTTTACCTTTGTAAGTACCTGTGTAACCGAACATATTACGTACGTCACATACTTGCTTTACATCTTCTAGGAAGTTTTCAGCAATGAATTTTGCACGAAGAGGGTCGCCAGGCATTAGAACTGTTTCTGCGAAATCACCAGCTTGAGCATTAATGTGTGGGGTAGCCATAATAAGGTCTCCAGTTTACAAATAAAAATTGAGTGTAACTAAAATTGTTGAACATTCCTGTTCGATATGTGGCTATTTTAGGCCTATATTTTAAGGTGTCATGAGATTGGTGTCACATTTTCCACCTGATTCTACATTATTTCCATAATTGATAACTAATTTTGTTGAAACTTAAGGGGCAATCGCATTCTTTTAGGCTATCTTAGTTTTAATACTTGGAATGGTTTTCTTATAACCGATCCTTAATTAGATTGAACTTATGGCGTTCGAGGAGGATGATGCTCTTTAAGGGTAATTCCCTTTAGTGTCATTAATAGTAAAGTGAGTAAATTGATGAAAGCAGAAAATAAACAATATGCAGTAATTGGATTAGGTCGCTTTGGACTTACGGTGTGCGAAGAGTTGCACCAGTATGGCTCTCAGGTTTTAGCCATTGATATAAATGAAGAGCGTGTTAAGAAGGCAATGGACTTTGTTTCTACTGCTATTGTTGCTAACTGTGCAAGTGAAGAGACAGTTGCAGAGCTTAAACTTGATGACTATGACATGGTTATGGTTGCAATTGGTTCAGATATTAATGCCAGTATATTAACCACCTTAGTATTGAAAGAAGCTGGTGTTAAGACTGTTTGGGTTAAGGCCAATGATAAGTTTCATGCCAAAATCTTAACCAAAATTGGGGCAGACCATATTATTATGCCAGAGCGAGATATGGGGATTCGGGTTGCACGTAAAATGCTAGACAGACGTGTGTTTGAATTCCATGAACTCGGTAGTGGGCTGGCTATGACTGAGATTGTTATTGGTGGCCAAAATATGGGTAAGTCATTAGGGCAATTGGATTTCTGTCAAATGTCTGATGTAAAAGTTATTGCGATAAAACGTGGTCCTGAAGTCGAGACTGTACCTGATTGGAGTAAAGAATTAGAGATTGGCGATATTCTAATTATCGTTGGGCCAGAAGTTCAATTAGCTAAAAAAATTAGAACGCTATGAGTTACTTACCTAAGAGAGGATTATATCCTCTTAAACATAATCATGAATCGAAAGGGTGGTCTGAGCCAAAGATAATCCTTTCATCGTTCTTGGCTATTTTATTGCCCTCTGCATTGCTTTTAACTTTACCTGTTTTTTCGGTATCAGGTTTGAGTTTTATGGATGCCTTATTTACCGCGACATCTGCTATTAGTGTGACAGGCTTAGGGGTCGTTGATACGGGGTCGCATTTCACTATCAGTGGAAAAATTGTTTTAATGTTTTTAATGCAGATTGGTGGATTAGGTCAAATGACCTTGTCTGCTGTTCTACTGTATATATTCGGTTTAAGGTTGAGCTTACGTCAGCAAGCCTTAGCAAAAGAAGCATTAGGACAAGAAAAGAAAGTGAATTTAAGGAAGCTAATCAAAGGTATAATTTGTTTTGCTTTAATTGCTGAATTTATTGGAATGGTTGTTCTTTCCTTTCGATGGGTACCTGAATTTGGAATCACGAAAGGTCTATTTTATGCAGCGTTTCATTCTATCTCTGCGTTTAATAATGCTGGTTTTTCACTTTTCTCTGATAGCTTAATGGGCTATGTCGGTGATCCGCTTGTTATTTTTACGCTATCGTTACTGTTCATAGGTGGTGGTTTAGGTTTTACAGTCATTGTTGATTTGGTTAAGAATGGCTCAAAAGGGTTTAAACGTTTACAGTTACACACTAAGATAATGTTAGTTGCAACGCCAACCTTGTTATTAGTTGGGACATTGTTCTTTTATATTTTAGAGTATCAAAACCCTAATACATTTGGTGCATTATCCAGTGGTGATAAATGGTTAGCTGCATTTTTTCAATCGGCAAGTGCTCGAACGGCAGGTTTTAATAGTGTTGATTTAACTCAGTTCACTCAACCAGCCTTGTTAATTATGATCATATTGATGTTGATTGGTGCAGGTTCAACATCGACTGGTGGTGGTTTAAAAGTGTCAACAATTACTGTTGCCGCAGTCGCTACATGGACATTTTTACGTCAAAAGAAAAATGTGGTGATGTTTAAGAGAACCATTGGTTGGCCAATAGTAACTAAATCGTTAGCTATTATCGTTGTCAGTGGTTCACTATTATCAATAGCTATGTTTTCGCTAATGCTTACTGAAAAAGCAGGGTTTGATAAAGTCATGTTTGAGGTTATTTCTGCCTTTGCTACTGTGGGGTTAACTGCGGGCTTAACTGCAGAGTTATCTGAACCGGGCAAGTTCATTATGGTCATCGTTATGATTATAGGTCGTATCGGTCCCTTAACTTTAGCGTACATGCTTGCAAGACCTGAAGTGTCGAGGGTGAAATATCCTGAAGAGAATGTATTGACGGGTTAATAATACCAATCCATAAAAGAAAAGGCATACAAAATAGCGTATGCCTTTTTTATGTTTTTCAGATCGTATTTTTATTCAGAAGGGATCTGTTCAACTTTTAGAGTTTGTGTAGGGAAGGCTATTTCAGCATTATTTTGAGCAATAATATCCCCAATTTTGATCAGTACGTCTTGTTTTACTTTATGGTATTCAATCCAATTGACTGTTTTAGTAAAGGTATAAACTAATAAGTCTAAAGACGAAGGACCAAAACCGTTAAAGTTCACGATGAGAGTCTGGTTACTATCGATATCATTATGCTCTTGTAACATCGTTTTTATTTCATCAACAATGCGCTCAATGCTATGAATATCATCATATCTAATGCCAATATCCTCTTTAATTCGACGATTAAGCATGCGTGATGGGTTTTCTACGACAATATTGCTAAATACTGAGTTAGGAACATAAAGAGGGCGCTTATCAAAGGTTCTTATTACCGTCATACGCCAACCAATTCTTTCAACCGTTCCTTCTAAAGAACGATCAGGAGAGCGAATCCAATCTCCAACTTTGAATGGGCGGTCAAAATAAATCATCATCCCACCGAAGAAATTCGAGAGAAGATCTTTAGCAGCTAGACCGACGACTAAACCACCAACACCACCAAAGGTAAGTAGACCTGATAAACTCAGTCCAACTCCTTGCATTAAAGAGAGTACGCCTAGGGTGATAAAAATAAGGCGGACAACTTTACCAAGAGCTAAAACGGTGGTTTCATCATGTTTAGGGTTCGTTAAAAACTGTTTTTCAATTAAGCTTGTTAACCTTAATGCAGACCAAATAAAACCCCATATTAAAATAAATACTTGTAACTCAGGAAGCCATGTCGAGCTAAAGTGAGTCTGAGTTGACAGTAAAATCTTAAGCGATGCCGTCGCAGGCCAAAGCCAAATAACAAGAGTTACAGGAGCGGAGATAGCGGTAATGACAGCATCGTCCCAAGGTAGTTGAGTTTTTGCTGCAATGTGATGAAGGCGTTTAATGATTATTCGCCAAGATAGCCAAAGAAATGCACTAAATAGAGTGATCACGATGATATTTTGTGCCCAATCGTGATCTTTAAACTCTAAAAATGTATTCCACCAATCAAGGAAGCGTGTCATTGAAAGTTCTCTTTTATTTTAAAAGAGGTAGCTTATCACTTCATCTGCCCAAATAAAGTAGATAAACACAGATATGACAGCAAAAATGATCCAAGCCTTAAACGGATGTTTCATTTTTGGTTCTGTTCCATCTAAATCTACTTTTCCTGTAAACATAGGAAGTATTAAATTAACGCCTTTTAATCGATATAAGATAACCGCAATTACATGAACAGCAGTAAAACCTAATATTAAATCAAAATTTAGGTGATGGATCCTAGTAAGAAAGCCACTTGTATCATAGCTAACAAGATAAGCTAATGGACCTTCAGAAAGAATATCATCATTGCTAAATAACCCTGTCACTAATTGCACTAATAATAGAAGCAATAGTGCAAGTACCATGTAACCACCTGCAGGATTATGGCCTTTTGAGTAGTGTAAACCATTGGTATGTGAGGTTTTCAGATAGGTAATAACAGTTTGTGGAGAGCCTAGAAAGTGAGAAAATCGAGCCGTATCACTTCCTATAAAGCCCCAAAGGATTCTTGTTAAGAGTAGGGCCATTAAAAGATAAGCTAAAGTGAAATGTAACTCCATTAGCCCTTCTTCAGCGGTATACCATAAAGAGCCAAGTACAACGACTTGGCTCCAGTGGTAAATTCGGACAAAACTATCCCAAATTTTCACGTGTTAGTCTCCAGCTTAACGTGCTTTGTAATCAGAGTGGCAAGCTTTACAGTTTTTCACTGTTTTTCCAAAAGCTTTACGAATCGCCGCTTTGTCACCTTTATCTGAAATTTCTGCCAGTGCTGCTGCGTCTTCTTGGAATTGAGCTAAACGAGCTTCAAAATCAGGGAAGTTAGTCCATACTTTAGGAAGCGCGTTGGTTTTTCCTTTATCCGATCCCTCAACATAGAAAGCATCAAGTGGCATAAGTGATAATTGTGACAGTTGATTTGCTCTTTTGGCAAAAATTGCATCACTCCAATCAGCCTTTCCTTTGACCATATCACCCATTTCACTAACGTTACCTGCAATCATTGTGAATGCAGCTTGACGGTATGCAATGGCTTTGTCTGCTTCATTAAAAGTATGCGCAAAAACTGAGGTTGATGCTAAAAGTGATGATGCAATAACCAGTGATTGAAATTTTTTCATATTGAGCTGTCCTTGAATTGTAATTATTTTTCACAGTTATTATATAAAATGATGCATAAAAGAAGTAGATGGATATCACGACATTTACATAATCTTTACATTGTCTCATTGGGTAGAAATTAATTGTTAGCTGCATCTGAAAACAAATTGCGTATAATGACACTGTATTTTTCAGATTAGGTTTATCAGTTTTTTATGCGAATTTTAAATATTACAACGCATCCAGATTTAGAGCGTTTAGATAACCATAAAATTCTTCATCGTAATGCAACTCGCGGAATTATTTTAAAAGGCGAAGAGATCCTTCTTTTATATACTGAGCGTTATCAAGATTATTCATTACCTGGTGGTGGATTAGATGAAGGCGAAGATGTTATTGCTGGTTTAGTTAGAGAGATCGAAGAAGAGACAGGGGCAAAAAATATCTCAAATATCGAACCATTCGGTATGTACGAAGAATTTCGCCCTTGGTATAAGCATGAGTGTAATGTGCTGCATATGATTTCTTATTGTTATACCTGTGAATGTGATAGAGAGTTAGGTGAAACTAACTATGAAAGTTACGAAATTAGAAATGGTATGAAACCTGTATGGATTAATATCCATGAAGCGATTGCTCATAACGAAGACATTATTTCAAATAGTGACAAAAAAGGAATGAGTATTGAGCGAGAAACGTTTCTTTTGCATTTGATTGCTAAAGAGTGCTTGAATGCTGAATAAAGAACAAATCATTAAACTTACTCAAGTGACCATGCCATTTGGAAAGTATTCAGGAAGAGTGTTAATCGATTTACCTGAAGAATATTTATTATGGTTTGAGCGTAAAGACGGCTTTCCAAAAGGAGAGTTGGGTGAGTTAATGGCTTTAAGTCTAGCGATGAAAATCGAAGGGCTTGATGAAGTTATTCGACCATTAAAATATCGTCGTTAACTTTAGATGGTTCAATTAACATAATGATGTTTGTTAATTGAACCTCTAGATTTCAATCATAGCCTCAATAGATCATTGTCTAAATGGTTATTTGAATTGAGATTCACCTTTTTTTGCTCGTTGAAAATCTTCTGTTAGTTCTTCTTGGGGAGCATCATTCAATAAGTAGCTTAGTGCAGAACAAAAGCTATTTGTTTCATCATAGACCTCACGAGAGCGATCAATATGACGTTCAGCGGTTCTACGTACTTGTGGATCATTCTGAGGGTTGCTGTATTGGACTTGTTGGTCAAACACTGCTTTAACATATTTTTGCTTACAGATATCTTCATTCTCTGGTGTCGCAACGATATCCGCAAAAGCGTAAGAAGAAGTTAGCCCCATTAATAAGGCGTAAAAAAAGTGTTTTTTCATTATGTTATTGACCTTATTCTTAATTACGGGTGGATTTTACGGATAGCGTACATTGAGTGCAATCTTTATCATTAATAAATTGATTTTGGTTTAAAAAAAGTCGTTCAGACATTTTGCCAATCGATATAAATTTAATTTATTGATGAAGTTATTAACTCAGTATGTTGATAATTCGACTTCCATCACTGCAAATTTTCTGTTGCTACATACTATGTATAGCGTTAATAAATTTAGTATACGGTAGAGAATAATATGATTAATAAAACGACAATCGCACCACAAGGACCGCAATTTTCAGAACTTGTTCAAGGGTATTGGCGTCTTGGGGATTGGGGAATGACTCCGCAAGAAAGATTGAGTTTTTTAAAACAGCATATTGAACTTGGGATCACGACTGTTGACCATGCTGACATTTATGGTGGATACCAATGTGAGTCTTTATTCGGTGAAGCGTTAGCACTAGAACCATCATTGCGCGATAGCATAGAAATCGTGACAAAATGCGATATTAATTTATGTACTCCTGATTTTCCTACCAGAAAGATTAACCATTACGATACGTCAAAAGAACATATTCTAAACTCGGTAAATAATTCATTAGAACGTTTAAATATAACTGAAATTGATGTGCTATTAATTCACCGATTGGATGTATTAATGAACGCTGATGAAGTAGCTGATACGTTTAATCAACTGCAGAAAGAGGGCAAGGTTAAACATTTTGGTGTGTCTAACTTTACACCAAGTCATTTCGAACTGCTCCAATCTCGTTTAGATAAACCATTAGTGACTAATCAAGTTGAGATTAATCCACTTAATTTTGAAGTTGCACACGATGGCACGCTTGATCAATTACAGATGAATCGTATTAAACCAATGGCATGGTCATGTTTAGCGGGTGGTGAGATTTTCTCTGGACAATCAGAGCAAGCTGTACGTGTTCGTAATGTGCTTGAAGAGTTAAAAGAAGAGGTTGGAGCACAAAGTATCGATCAGGTGATTTATGCTTGGGTGCGTAAATTGCCATCAAATCCATTACCTATCATTGGCTCAGGTAAAATTGAGCGTGTGCAAGCGGCTGTTGATGCAATGAATATAGAACTTACCCGTGAGCAATGGTATCGAGTGTGGGTTGAATCAAAAGGTCACGGCGTGCCATAGAGATTTCCGTGATTAAGTAAGAAACAAAAATGGGATGTAACTTGGCATCCCATTTTTATTGTTAGCTTGTTTTATCTATGGCTTATTTTACTAGCCACTCAACAGCTTCACCAGCACGAATTGGCACAACAAAGTCATTTCCAAATGCCATTGTCTCTGGTGCAATCCACGCTTCTTTTACAAGCGTTATTGTGTCAGTGTTACGAGGTAGGTTATAAAAATCTGGACCATTAAAGCTTGCGAATGCTTCTAAGTTTTCTAGCTTGCCTTCGTTTTCAAATACTTCTGCATAAAGCTCGATTGAAGCGTGTGCAGTATATGAACCAGCACAACCACAAGCCGCTTCTTTTTTGTCTTTTGCATGAGGTGCTGAATCAGTACCTAAGAAGAATTTAGGATTACCGCTTGTTGCAGCTTCCACTAGAGCTTGTTGGTGTGTATTGCGTTTTAAAATTGGTAAGCAGTAGAAGTGAGGTTTAATACCACCAACTAACATGTGGTTACGGTTAAACAATAAGTGATGCGCTGTAATGGTTGCGGCAACATTTGGGCCTGCATTTTTAACAAAATCAGCCGCATCTTTAGTTGTGATGTGCTCAAGTACAATTTTTAGCTCAGGGAAGTCATTAACGATAGGCGCTAAAACTGTATCAAGGAAAGTTTTTTCACGATCGAAGATATCAACATCATGAGTTGTTACTTCACCATGAATAAGTAAAAGCATACCTTCTTCTTGCATGGTTTTTAGAATAGGGTAAACCTTTTTAATGTCACTTACACCAGAATCTGAGTTTGTTGTAGCACCAGCAGGATACAGTTTTGCTGCCACGATATGCCCAGTAGCTTTCGCTTTTCGGATCTCTTCCGATGTTGTTTTCTCTGTTAGGTACAAAGACATAAGAGGAGCGAAAGAATCAGATTTGTTTTCAGCCTGAATGCGTTCACGGTAACTTAATGCTTGTTCGGTAGTTGTTACAGGTGGTACAAGGTTTGGCATGATTAAAGCTCTGCCGTTGTAACGACTAGAGTCACGAACTGTGTCAGTTAACACATCACCATCACGTAAGTGTAAATGCCAATCATCAGGACGAGTAATTGTTAAAGTTGTCATTTGCTGCTCCCACCAGTAAAAGAATAATTAAGGAGCCTAAATTAATGAAGTTAATCGTTTGCTTAGGCGGTAGGATTCTAAAGCAAAATAACAGAGAACGATAGAAAAAGTTATAATTTACAACAAAGAAGACGTAATAATACGTAAGTAAAAATGAATAGGTTACTTTCCGTTTTAAAAATGTTTACTGGTTAAGTTGCAGTGCCTGCTAAGGAATATTATTGACGAAAGCCTTTAAAATAGACACAATCGCTGTGTTTTTATACAAATAGAGGATGTTTTATGAAAAGTAAAACTAAAGTACGGTTAGCTGCCACTGATGAACTTGAGCATGGTAGAGGCCAAATTAAAGATAATGCATTAAAAGCTGTCGTAACCAGCCAATTATTTAGAACTCGAATAGTAAAAGCGAAAAAAGGAAAGGGCAGCTATTCACGAAAAGGGAGAGGAGGTAAAGAGCCCTATTCAAAAGCAGCATAAGAATGTTGAGTTTGAATAGGGCTTTTTTTGTGATCAATATTGTGTTTTTTTAGTCGATGAGGTTAAAGAACCATCAATCAATGAGTTAAGTGTAAAAAAGTGCTTTACCTCTGCGCTCAGTATGGCATTATCTATCTCGTTCCAACGATGTGCGTACATCGTATAATGGCTATTACCTCAGCCTTCCAAGCTGATGATGCGGGTTCGATTCCCGCTGTACGCTCCAAATTCCATAAAAAAAGCTCTCGCATTAACGAGAGCTTTTTTTATGCCTGTAATTTACACAAATTTTAAAATTGTTTCTTTTTCAAATATTTAAGAGTCGATCACTAAATCTAGTTCATTTTCTATCTATACTGATGAAAATCACTGAAATTAAGAGGTCGCCTTATGTCTACTTCACCTCTCTCTTACAAATTAGCATACCGTTCAGCTGAGCTGGATGATGAGCTATGTAAATCAACCAAAAACATTACACCAATTGATGAAATTGTAGGGCAAGACAGAGCGCAACAAGCGGTTGAGTTTGCGATGTCAATTCCTGACCGTGGTTATAATATTTATGCAGTTGGTCAAAATGGTTTAGGTAAAAGAACCATGGTACTGCGTTATTTGAAACGCCATAAACCAGTCGGCAATGGAATGTATGATTGGTGCTACGTTACTAATTTTGATGATACTCGTCGACCAAAAGTGCTTAAATTGCCTATGGGTACAGGGGCCGAATTTAAAAAAGAAATTGAAAAAATCACGCAGAAATTAGTAAAAGCTATTCCATTGGCGTTTGATAATGAGCTGTATTACACCCGAACTGGCACATTAAAAAATCAGTTAACAGATCAACAAGAATCTTTACTTGCTACTTTAACTAAAGAAGCAAAAGGGAAAGGGGTTAGCCTTGCTGTAACAACACAAGGTGAATATCAATTTATTGCTTTAAATGGTGAGGAATTACATACAGAAGAAACCTTTGAGGCATTAGATAGACAAGAACAGCGAAGCCTAGAGTCATCCATTGATGAGCTTGAAATTAAACTTCGTAGTTTGGTTCGTCAATTAACTGAGTGGGAAGATAAATATTCAGCGAAGATTGAAAAGCTGAATGAGGATGTTATTTCTCAAGTACTCACGGTGAACTTTGAGGCGATCAAAACCAAATACAAAGAATCAAAAGTCATTATCCAGCATTTAAAGGATATGGAAAAAGACATCATTGAGAATTTTGATATCTTTATTCAAGAAGGTAACGAAGAGACCGAGCTGGCTTATGCATCTTTAGAGAAAAAGCTACCACGTCGATATCAAATTAATTTATTAGTAAATCAAGATAATGAGCAATTTCCATTAATCGTTGAAGAAAGTCCAAGTTATCATAATCTATTTGGTTATATTGAAAACGCGACTTATAAAGGAACGGTTTTTACTGATTTTTCATTGATTCGTCCTGGCAGTTTGCATAAAGCAAATGGCGGTGTTTTATTAATGGATGCGGTGAAAGTGCTGGAACGACCTTACGTATGGGATGGTTTGAAGCGAGCACTACGAGCGCAAAATTTAAATTTAAGCTCACTTGAGAAAGAAGTGACATTGTCTGGAACCGTTTCGTTGGAACCAGAGCCTATTCCACTCAATGTGAAAATTATTCTATTTGGTGACCATCAAACGTACCAGTTACTACAACATTACGATTCAGAGTTTAGTGAACTGTTTAAAGTCACGGCCGATTTTGAAGACGATATGCCAAGAACGGCGGTATCAGAATTCCACTACGCTCAGTTTATTTCGAGTATTGTGCAAGATGGTAAGTTACTTCAATGTGATAAGAGAGCAATTGAACGAATTATTGAATACAGTTCACGTCAATCGGGTGATCAAAATAGATTGTCCTTACACTCAGAAGATATCTCGAATTTATTGAAAGAGACTAACTACATAGCAAGAGCGGCAAACTCAAATATGATCCGTTTAAAACATGTAGAACAGGCGCTTTCCAATAAAGAACACCGAGTTAATCGTGTTCAAGATGGCGTTATGCAAAGTTTTAAAAATGGCACGACATTAATACAAACTGAAGGTTCTGTGATAGGGCAGATTAATGCGTTGTCTGTATTAAGTACGTCTAACCATCAGTTTGGTATGCCAAACCGCATCACCGCAACGACTTCATTTGGTAAAGGTGAAGTATTTGATATTGAGAGAAAAGTTGAACTAGGTGGGAGTATTCACTCTAAAGGTGTATTCATATTAAGTGCTTATTTAGCTTCATTGTTTGGTAAAAATAAAGCAATACCATTGAAAACCTATATTACGTTTGAACAATCCTATGGTGGTGTTGATGGAGATAGTGCATCAATGGCTGAATTTTGTTCCATTATTTCTGCCTATTCTGATATTGCTGCTCGACAAGATTTAGCAATTACTGGTTCTATGAATCAATTTGGTGAGGCACAACCAATAGGTGGGGTAAACGAAAAAATTGAGGGGTTTTATGAAGTTTGTAAAATTAAAGGGCTTAATAAAAACCAAGGGGTAATCATTCCTGAATCAAATGTTCAAAATTTAATGCTGAGCGCTGAAATTGTTCAAGCAATTGAGAAAGGAGAATTTTCAATTTGGCCGGTGAAGCACGTAAGTGAAGCTGTTGCATTATTTACTGGAATGCAACTAGAAAATAATGAACAAACAGGTGTTTATGATTTAATTAAACAAAAACTAGCATAGTCATTGTTAAAAATATTATAAAAATGTACAGGTGTGTTCTGTACATTTTTTTTATATGTTATTTGTAAATTGAAATTATAGTTCAGACGGTGATATAATGAACGGTATGAATAACAATATAGTTAATGGCTTTTCTAACACAATAGTCATTGGTTAGTCATGCATCTTGTTTTCAATTAATGTAATGAGGATTTTATGTATCACCCTCTCTCTCCTAATCTTGATTTAGGCTCTTTTCTGTTGGTTCGAGGAAAAAAGACATATATAGAAGAGAACTTATTGCTGCGAGTTAAGCCAATCGATATTGATGGAACGGAATATTGGGTTCCTATCGGTATTAACTGGAATAGTGGTCAATCGACTAAACGCAGAAGAATGGAGTTTGCACAGGTACGATTTGCTCGTAAGGGACAGCCTTATTACAGTAAAGCTTATTATGCTGACTTCGATAACGAAGATGACGACTTAGAAGCTCGTTCTGAGGCTATTATTGAAGCAGCATGGTCTATCGCTGAACTTGTAGAACAAAATGAATATGAAACGGCAGATGATGCACGAAAAACAAAGACGTTTACTGCTAAGTCTGTTTATGAAGGATTACATCCAAATATTCAATTAAAAGTGTCTATGGTAAATGGAACGCCTTACATTAATAGCCATTTTGAACGTCATGAAAGTAAACGTTGTTATCGTTCACATAACTTCTCGCGTAGCTTATACAGTTTAAATTTTGATGATTTAGCATTGTTCTTGTCTGATTTGAATGCGATAGGAAAAGAGATTGATGCTTTTCTACAAACCAAAGACGCGGATATAAAGAAATTTAAGCCAAGTAAGAAGTTGGTGACCGTTCCATTATCAAAATTTGCAATGCGTAATATTGCGGATCAACTCGTTCAGAAATCAATGGACGGTTGTAGAAAAGAGTTTGATAAAACGTGGTTTGAATTTAAAAGAAAACCAAAACAAATTCAAATGATTGAAGCAGAAGATAAATCATCTTTTACTGTAAAGAAAGAACATACAAAAATCGGTACAGTAATTAAGTTAGACAAGTTTAAGGCTTGTACTCACCCTACACATGTTTTAAGAAAAGTTGCCTTAATGAAAGCGAATTATAATTGGGCTAATTTTAAAACCGAAAGAAAAGAAGAATCAGCAAAAGGTAAGTATTTTAAAATTGCTCATCCTTCATCAGGCGTCGTTGGTGTGGTGGTTAAGAAGACGGATAATGAGACCATTTTTAAAGGTATTATTGGTCAGACACCAAGAAACAGTTATAAATTTAAAACATTTTCGACTAATTCAATGACTGAAAAACAAGCTTTCATTGCCGCGAAACAAGCATTTATTGAAGTAATTGAAAATGAATCATGGTCAGATTATAAATTAACGAAAGAATTTAATTTATATCAAACGAGTTAATCAATCTTAATTAGATATAACTTAATAAATAGAAGCTCCTTAGTTTTGTCTTAAACGAAAGGAGCTTTATTTTTTACTTTTTTGTGAATATGCTGATATCAAGCTTAAGAGGTGTTCCAAGCCAAACAGCTGATTGAGTGTGGTCAAGATATTCATCATCTGTTAATGGGTGAATAAGAATACTTAATCCATTTTGATGCTGAGTTAAATACGCAAGTACTACATCATAATTTTCTTGTTTAAATGAAACTTGACGACTCCATACTGGATGCGGTCCTACTGGTTTTTTATTAATGCGCCCTAATTCGTAACCATACTCTTTATGTACGCTTTCGGTTAATGCGATGGCATAGTCAATATTACTCTGGTCAAAGTAAACATGGATATGATAACCATGGATATCTAGTTGCGGCATGTGTAATCGTTCTCTAAAAATGAAAATAAAAAAGGCCAAACCGAAGTTTAGCCTTATTATAGTTCATTTTAAATGAGAATGATTATTCCCAATCTAGAATGACTTTACCAGACATACCAGAGCGCATCATATCGAAGCCTTTTTGGAAGTCATCAATTTTGTAGTGGTGCGTGATAATTGGAGTTAGATCTAAACCTGACTGAATTAAGCTTGCCATCTTATACCAAGTTTCAAACATTTCACGGCCGTAAATGCCTTTGATAACTAAGCCTTTAAAGATCACTTGGTTCCAATCAACAGTCATATCTGATGGTGGAATGCCTAGAAGTGATATTTTACCGCCATGGTTCATGTTAGTTAGCATGCTATTAAATGCTGATGGATTACCAGACATTTCCAAACCAACATCAAAGCCTTCTGTCATACCAAGATCAGACATCACATCTTCAAGCTTCTCGTTCATTACGTTTACTGCACGAGTTACGCCCATTTTCTTCGCAAGATCTAGACGGTATTCGTTCACATCAGTAATTACAACGTGACGAGCTCCAACATGTTTTGCTACAGCTGCAGCCATGATACCAATTGGACCTGCACCAGTGATAAGCACATCTTCACCCACTAAATCAAATGATAGGGCAGTGTGAACGGCATTACCAAATGGGTCAAAGATTGATGCTAAGTCATCAGAAATACCAGCAGGGATCTTAAATGCATTGAAAGCAGGGATAACTAGGTATTCAGAAAAAGCACCAGTACGGTTTACACCTACGCCAGTTGTATTACGACAAAGGTGAGTACGGCCGCCACGACAGTTACGACAGTGACCACACGTAATGTGACCTTCACCTGATACGCGATCACCAATTTCAAAACCACGAACTTCTTGGCCAATACCAACAACTTCACCTACATATTCATGACCCACAACCATTGGAACTGGAATGGTTTTTTGTGACCATTCATCCCAGTTGTAAATATGTACATCGGTACCACAGATAGCTGTCTTTTTAATACGGATAAGAAGATCGTTATGACCCATCTCAGGTTTTTCCACCTCAGTTAGCCAGATCCCTTCTTCAGGTTTTAATTTTGAAAGCGCTTTAATTTTCATTATTTAATGATCTCCATGTCTTTACCTACTTCGATAAAGGCATCAATTGCACGATCTAGCTGTTCACGAGTATGAGCAGCAGACATTTGTGTACGAATACGAGCTTGGCCTTTTGGTACGACTGGGAAAGAGAATGCAATAACATAAATCCCTTTTTCTAGAGCACGTTCTGCAAACTCAACAGCGACTTTGGCATCACCAAGCATGATTGGAATAATCGCGTGATCAGCACCGCCCATAGTAAAGCCTGCTGCTTCCATACGAGTACGGAAATGCGCTGAGTTTTCCCATAATTTAGAACGTAAGTCACCCGATTCAGCCAAAAGATCTAAAACACGGATAGAAGCAGACACAATCGCTGGAGCAACAGAGTTTGAGAATAGGTAAGGACGAGAGCGTTGACGTAACCAGTCAATCACTTCTTTTTTACCAGATGTATAACCACCTGAAGCTCCACCCATAGCTTTACCTAGCGTACCCGTGATGATATCAATACGGTCGATTACATCGTGATGCTCATGAGTACCTGCACCATTGTTGCCCATGAAGCCAACAGCGTGAGAATCGTCAACCATTACCAGTGCGTCGTATTTATCTGCTAAATCACAGATAGCAGGAAGGTTAGCTACAACACCATCCATTGAGAATACACCGTCAGTTACGATAAGCGTATGACGAGCGCCAGCTTCTTTTGCTGCAATTAGTTGTTCTTCTAATTCAGCCATGTTGTTGTTTGCGTAGCGAAAACGCATTGCTTTACATAGACGCACACCATCAATGATTGATGCGTGGTTTAGTGCATCTGAGATAATCGCATCTTCTGCGCCTAGAATGGTTTCAAACAAACCAGCATTTGCATCAAAACATGATGTGTAAAGAATGGTGTCTTCTTTACCTAAGAAAGTAGATAGCTTTTGTTCTAATTCTTTATGTGAATCTTGAGTACCACAAATAAAACGAACTGATGCCATACCAAAGCCATGCTCATCCATTCCATCTTTTGCTGCTTCAATAAGAGCAGGGTGGTTAGCTAAACCTAAGTAGTTATTTGCACAGAAATTTAGTACTTCTTGGCCAGTAGAAATAGAAACTGATGCTTTTTGAGCTGAAGTAATAATACGTTCTGATTTATATAAACCTTCGTTTTTTACTTCTTCAATTTGGTTTTGAATCTGTGTGTAGAATGCAGAAGACATTGCGGTTCCTTTTTTAGTTATGTTTGTTGCACGTAAAAGTGTAATCAAAATCCGATAAATAGATTCTAATTCAAATCAATTACGACTATTATCCCTAAAAATGGAAAAGCATTAGTGAATCATGGTCACAAATAAACTTATTACTTTATTACCGGATTTAGCGACATTTATTGTTGTTGTAAATGAAGGAAGTTTTACCGCTGCAGCAAAGAAGCTAGGTGTTACTCCATCTGCATTGAGTAAATTAATTACTCGGTTAGAGAATGCACTTTCAGTAAAGTTGTTTGAACGAACGACTCGTAGTTTACTGATCACTGAATCAGGAAAAAAAATATATCAGCAATCAGTCATCATGGTTGAAGCGGCACAACAGGCTGTTGATATATCGAGTTCCGAGCATACTGTTCCTTCAGGAAGTTTAACTGTTGCAGCCCCAAAAGCATTTTTAACTATCGTACTTCAGCCGTTGGTTACTCCTTTTTTAACTAAATACCCAAAGATTCAATTAAAACTTAGAGCATCAGATGGTGATATCGATATGATTGCTCAAGGTATTGATGTGGTATTTAGGTTGACAGATAAGCCGACGGAAGGCTTGGTTATGAAAGAAATAGGTAAGGTTAATTTAAGCTTATGTGCAAGTCCTACTTATTTAGAAGAGAGAGGGATTCCTCATCTTCCGCAAGAGTTAGCCAATCATGACTGCTTATTTTTAGGCGAAACAACAACGGATCATATTTGGGAATTTGTTAAAGGCACAGAAAGTCATGTCATTGCAGTAAGCGGTAGGTATGCCGTGAATCATTCGCAAATGAGGTTAAATGGTGTAAAGGATGGCTTTGGTATTGGGATTTTCCCAGACTTTGTTATAAAAGAAGCATTAGCGAATAATGAAGTCATCTCTGTTTTATCGGATTGGCAAATTAAAGGAAACTATCACGGTGTTATTGCAATGCAGTACGCACAAAATAAATACATGCCATCGAGATTGAAAGTATTTACCGAATTTGTAAAAGAAAACTTGATGACGTCACAAGGTGAACGAAAACGATGAAAGGTCTGGAGTTGCGTTTGCTAAGAGGGTTACCAGGCAGTGGTAAAACAACATTAGCTCAATCTTTGGGATTGATTCATATTGAAGCTGATCAGTTTTTTATGAATGAAACTGGAGAATACTGTTTTGATGGAAAGTTATTAGGCTCTGCGCATCAATGGTGTCAAGCTCAGTGTGAATACCATCTTTTCCATAATAGAAGTGTGGTGGTTGCAAATACATTTGTAAAACAGTGGGAGATAGAGGTTTATAGAAAAATAGCACAAAAGTTTGGTGCTAAGATTAAGATAGATGTTTGCAAAGGGGAATTTAAAAGCATTCATAATGTACCAGAAGAAGTGATAAACCGGATGAAACGTGAATGGGAAGAGTGAATTTCATTCGAATTGATGGTTTTCAAAACAAGATGTTTGTTTTTTGAACGCTTGAAAGTTTTTTTGAAAAAAATACTTGCAACAAAAATCGAAATCTCTATACTTCGCTTCCGTTGACACAGCAAAGCTTTCTTAGAAAGAGTTGAGGTTCAACAAGAAGTGAAACATTGACGCGAACGGAGTTTTAAAAAGTTACTTGTAACTTACTTTTAGTAATTTAAATGACACTTCACGCAAAATTAAGCAACGCTTAGTTTTGAGCTCTTTAATAATTTGACCTTAGCAATCTGTGTGGACACTTATGAATTGGTAGTCACAATAGCTTTACTCATTATTGAGTGAGCAACTATCAATGAACTGAGTGAATACACAAATTAATTTATGTAACAATCAGTATTAATCATTGAGTCGGTTTTGTTTCTGCTGAAACAAACCAAAAAAAACTTTAATTGAAGAGTTTGATCATGGCTCAGATTGAACGCTGGCGGCAGGCCTAACACATGCAAGTCGAGCGGAAACGACTTAACTGAACCTTCGGGGAACGTTAAGGGCGTCGAGCGGCGG
>NZ_JAAUWR010000013.1:0-139157 GCF_014694495.1 Aliivibrio sp. S10_S31
ATAAGTGATATCACTAACAAATATCTCTTCAGGAGCTTGAGGTATGACTTCTTTAAGTAAATTAGGATGTTTTTTCATCCAATGCTTACTGTAAGTAGTTTTTGTGTAACTTCGCTTAGGTTTTACTAGTAAACACTCGTCCTTTAAATAAGAAAAGAAATTATCTCTACCTAATTTTATGCCATGAGTGACGAATTTGGGCTTAAGTAAAAAATATAATTTTTTACCTCCTATACGAGGCATATATCGACGAATTTCTTGCACCATATTTTTCACCGGTGAAAGTTCAACTGCACGTTTCAAAGCTCTACGTTCTTGTTGGTATATACATTGCCTTGTAATGCCAAGTAGCTGACTAGCTCGCTCTAAGCTAATCATTTTCTGCTTTTGAAGACTTCTTGCTCCTTGGCAATATACTTTTTTCTAAGGCCAGCACCATATTCTGCGTCCATGATATTTACTACTTCATTAAGTAATAAATTACGCATTCTTTCATCATCAAGCTCTCGCTCTAAACGTTTAATTTTTTGTGCAGGTGATTCTTTTGCTTTCGGGGATTTAGGCATAATAATCTTAGGTGATTGAGACCAGTCCATCTTACCGTGTTTTCTTAACCAAGTAAGTACGGTTGAGCGACCTTGAATGCCATAAATGCTTTGAGCTTGCTTATAGGTCATATCGCCTTTTTCTATAGCGGCAACAAGCTGCAATTTAAAGCCTAATGAATAATCGCGTTGAGTTCGCTTATTCTTTGTTTTTTCTTGATTTGTCATATAAAAGTCCTAAATGTGTAAACACATTTCAGGACGAGACAGAAAATGTTTGTTTAAAGCCAGTTGTTCTTCAACTGGCTTTTTTGCTATTTGCGTAATGAAGTCTAAGATCAATATATACCAATCATGTAATAGGTGCTGATATGGGACGATTGTTGATTATTCTTTTTGTGCTTTTTTCCTCTTTATGTAAGCCTATTCATGCCGCTTTGATTGATACCTACATAGAGTATTATCAAGAACAACTTTTTTATCCTGAAATAACCCAACGTCTTTATAGCGATGATACTTTAAAGTGGAAGTCCCCATTAGCAAGAAAATACCTTGAAAATCAACTCGCACTTCTCGCACTAGCTCAATTGAATGATTCTGTCACTGCTCGTTACTATCAGCTGCAAGATATGGATGGTGTTGAGTACGATGTTTTAGCAACTGATACATTAATTTATCTTCGAACTTATCAATCTAGTGTTTCAACAGAAGGAAAAAAATGGTTTTTTGGTGGACGAATAGAAGCGTCACTACCTAAACCACAACCAGAAACGATAAAAGGAATAATAAAAGCCATTGATGAGCGTGATTTAGTGAGTTTTACTCATGCTTTAAGGCCAAGTTCTGAGCAATATGAGGAGCTATATCTGCGTCTATTCAATTATTATCAACCTTATGAAGATAGCGAAAGTGTATTTATTAAAGAACGCTTGATTAGACCAAATCAAATCACTGACGTGAAAACCATTATTTATCGTTTACAAGTTTCTGGTGAAATTAACCATCAGGAAGCAGACATGTTATTAAGGCAAAGTAATGGTCATTATGATTCATCTTTGGTTTTGATAATTAAAGAATTTCAGAAAAGACATGGTTTAAAACAAGATGGGATTATCGGTCCTAAAACTTTACATTGGCTGAATATGACAGCGAAAGAGCGTGTACGCATCATGGCATTAAATATTCAGCGTCTGCGCTTATGGGAGAATAAAAACTCGCATTTTGTATTAGTTAATATTCCATCTTATGAAATGGCTTATTGGCAGGAAGGGGAGTTAGTTTTTACGAGTAAAGTTATTGTTGGTAAACCTGAAAGGCGGACACCTATTTTTACTACTAGGTTAAATGCGATTGTGTTTAACCCTGAGTGGAAAGTACCAACAAAAATAATGAGAGAAGATATTTTACCAAAAGCATTAGACAATAAAGATTTTCTGCAATCACAAAATTTCGAGATTATTCCTACATGGTTAAGTAAAGACGTTATTTCTATTGACGATATTGATTGGGAGCAGGTGAGTGCAGAGACTTTTCCTTACAAGTTAAAGCAGAAATCGGGCAACACCAATGCTCTGGGAAGGTATAAATTCAATACGCCTAACCGAAATGCCATTTATTTGCATGATACGCCATCTCGTTCATTATTTAGTAAGCAGCATAGAGCATACAGTTCCGGATGCATTCGGGTTGAAAAGGCCTCGGAGTTTGCTCAATTGCTAATGAAAGAATCTCATTTTTCGACTCAAGATTATATGGACTATCATGAGTTACCAGAGACAAGTAAAGTTGCGTTGGATCAGCAGATATCCGTTTACACTATATATCAAACATCATGGGTTGGAGAAGATAACCAAGTGCAGTTTAGAAATGATATATACAAATATGATGAGTGGAGTAAAAGTCGAAATTGATAAAAATTAACAGATTGGATAGTGATAAAAAATCATTTACTGTTCAATAAGTAAGCTACATCGAACTCATAAGACAGATAAAAATGGCTGTTTGTTATTTGACCAATTGATAATTGGTGTGTATCTTTGCGCTCAGTTATTAATTGATCTATTTATAAGTGAGTCCTTTACTGCATGTCTGAATTTAGTCCATTACGTCGTAAGATCCTTCTTGGTGGCGCAGCTACTGCTGGCTTAAGTTTATTTCCTTCATTCTCTTTTGCTTCACAATTTGCAGAGACGCCTCGTAAGTTAGCTTTGAGCAATTTACACACAGGTGAAGAATTAAAAACAGAATATTTCAATGGACGACAATATCAAAGTGCGGAACTTCATAAGTTAAATCATTTATGCCGAGATTTCCGTCGTAACGAAAGTATTGAGATGGATAAACGTCTATTTGATCAGTTATCAGCGATTCAAAATGTGATTGGTTGTGATACACAAGTTCAAATTATTTCCGGTTATCGTTCACCAGCTACCAATGAAATGTTACGTGGTAAGTCACACGGTGGTGTTGCGAAGAAAAGCTTACACATGCTTGGTAAAGCAATGGATTTTCGTTTAGAAGGTGTACCATTAGCTGAAGTAAGAAAAGCGGCATTATCATTAAAAGCGGGTGGAGTAGGCTATTACCCAGGTAGTAATTTTGTTCATATCGATACGGGTAGAGTGCGTTTCTGGTAACAGCAGAACAATAATTAGTTATAAAAAAATGGCGACCGCATTGGTCGCCATTTTTGTATTCATACTTTCTACTTAATCTATTCTTACAGAGCTAATGCCCTATAAGAAAAGCCAATTAGAAGTTTGCTGAACGTGGAGTACGTGGGAACGGGATAACGTCACGAACGTTGCCCATACCTGTTACGTAAGATACTAGACGCTCAAAGCCAAGACCGAAGCCAGCATGAGGAACTGTGCCGTAACGACGTAAATCGCGGTACCAGCTCATGTGCTCAGGGTCGATGCCCATTTCAATCATACGAGCATCAAGAACGTCTAAACGCTCTTCACGTTGAGAACCACCAATGATCTCACCAATACCAGGTGCAAGAACATCCATCGCAGCAACTGTCTTACCATCGTCATTTTGACGCATGTAGAATGCTTTGATGTCTTTCGGATAGTTTTTAACGATAACTGGCGCTTTGAAGTGTTCTTCAGCAAGGTAACGCTCATGTTCAGAAGACATATCGATGCCCCACTCAACATCAAACTCAAAGTCACGACCAGAATCTTTAAGGATTTGGATAGCGTCAGTGTAGTCTACTTGTGCGAAATCAGAGCTCACGAATTGCTCTAGACGAGTGATTGCTTGTTTGTCGATGCGAGAAGCAAAGAACTCAAGGTCATCACGACGCTCAGCAAGAACCGCTTCGAATACATACTTAAGCATATCTTCAGCTAGCTTAGCTACGTCATCAAGAGTAGCGAAAGCAACTTCAGGCTCAACCATCCAGAATTCAGCTAGGTGGCGGCTTGTGTGTGAGTTTTCAGCACGGAAAGTAGGACCGAATGTGTAAACTTTGCTTAGTGCACAAGCGTAAGTTTCCGCATTAAGTTGACCAGATACGGTTAGGAATGTTTCTTTACCAAAGAAATCTTTGTCGTAATCAACATTGCCTTTGTCATCTAAAGGAAGGTTCGCGTGATCTAACGTAGAAACACGGAACATTTCACCAGCACCTTCTGCATCAGATGCAGTGATCAGTGGAGCAGACATCCAGAAGTAGCCTTGCTCATGGTAGAAACGGTGAATTGCTTGAGATAGACAGTTACGAACACGTGCAACCGCACCGATCACGTTAGTACGTGGGCGAAGGTGGGCAACTTCACGTAAATATTCAATTGAGTGACGAGTCTTAGCCATTGGGTAAGTATCAGCGTCTTCAACCCAACCTACAACTTTAACTTCAGTTGCAGCAAGCTCAAAATCTTGGCCTTTAGCAGGAGAAGCAACGATAGTACCAGTCACTTCAACAGAACAACCTGTTGTTAGTTTAAGAACTTCGTCGTTGTAATTATTTAAGTCATTAGGAACCACGGCCTGAATCGGGTCGAAACAAGAACCGTCATAAACAGCTAGGAAAGAAATACCAGCTTTAGAATCGCGACGTGAACGGATCCAGCCGCGAACAGTTACTTCACTGTCAACCGCTAGTTTACCGCTTAATACGTCTGTTACAGGCGCGTAAGTCATGTTAAATACATTCTCCATTGTTGTGCCACATGCACGAATATTTTTATTTCAAGAGTGACATATTACCTTTCTTATAGCTCGCATCAAGTGTTGTTACGCTATAAAGATAAAAATTCAGGATAAGAATCAATTTTCGTCCGAAATTCGTCGAAAAAAACATCAATATGGCTAGGTAGTATATACTTAAGTGCCACGAGTCTTGTCGTTTAGTAGGGAAGTAGAGTACTATCCCTGCTTCATAATATAGGTAATAGAGATTTTAACTAATGACAACTGAACTATATAAAGACTTCATGTTTGAAGCAGCACACCATTTACCACATGTACCAGAAGGTCATAAATGTGGTCGTCTTCATGGTCACTCTTTTTTAGTTCGTTTGTATGTTGAAGGTGAAGTTGATCCACATACCGGTTGGGTTGTTGATTTTGCTGAAATTAAAGCAGCGTTTAAACCAACGTATGATCGTCTTGACCATTACTACCTGAACGACATTAAAGGGTTAGAAAACCCAACAAGTGAAGTATTAGCTAAGTGGATTTGGAATGAAGTAAAACCAAACTTACCACTGTTAAGCAAAATCGAAATTAAAGAAACCTGTACAGCAGGTTGTACTTACCGTGGTGAGTAATTTCAGTTTGAATTAATGTGTTTATGAAGGTGCTTGTTTGAAGCGCCTTTTTTTATGACTGACGTATACGGGCGGTAATAGAAACCAGAGCATGATCGGTACTGAATTGGTCAATATCGAATCTTGGATTAACAATGTGTTTATCTGTCACCGTATAGTCAATGATTTCCAAAATATTGCCAGAAAATGAGCTATCAAACTCATTAGAAAGCAGTATGTAATCTAAAACAGATCCTTTCGCTCCGTGATAATGAGTGTGAGCACGCTTTTCTAATAAATCAGTGCCTTTTAATTCGCTATAAATATCCCAACTGTCTTTTAATTGAAATAGAGCTAAATAGTCAGAGCTAAACTTATCAAATCGCAACTCATGAGAGAGTAAGCCTTTGAACTCATCGTGAAACAAGGGCTTATTAAAATCGCCCATGACGACGACAGCTTGGCTTGTTTTTTTGCGTTGCTGAATAATATGGTTATGTAGAATATTCGCTTCCAACCCTCGTTGAACGGTAGACAGCCAAGATCCTAATTGTTCATCATGGAGTTGATTGAGGGAGGAAAGATTCTCTTCATCTATCTCGTTATTAACTTCAGGCTCTTTTGGGCGTTGAGATTTAAAATGCACCACATAGCAATCTGTTATACCCAAGTGAGGTAGTTCGATACTGGCATGAATGGGAATACGATTAAATTCAAACTCAATGCCAAATCGCTCAAGTTGCTCTTTTTCTGCAATAACGGGTTGAGCACTCAAAATAGGGTAGCGTGAAGCGAAAGCCACAACAGGCGAGTTAAAGACATAGCCATCTTCAGATTTTGGTTCATCTACCGTACAAAAATACGCGTACCCCAGCTCATTGACTAGTGCTTCTAGTGCGTTGGGACTGAATACTTCTTGAAAGCCAATTACATCAGAGTTTAATTCGGTAATTTTATCTCTAAACCAGCCTTGTTTTTTCAACCATTCATCTTGAGTCAGTATGTTTTCAAAATCGTAGAATGCATTAGGCGGCTCAACAAAGTTGAACATGTTAATGGTAGTAAAGATGAGGCTTTCAGGTGATGACAAAATACAAGCTCTTTATTTTTATGATGAACTGAAGTGGATATAACTTAAGTGTAAAGGGGTTAGCTCACTCTTGCCAGTGAATAGTTTGATTTTAAAAGCTTATAAAAGTACATAGTTTGTCTTTCAAATGGTATAACTGACTCATAGTATTCTTTATCTAGCGAACAAGTTGATATATATGCGTATTTTACATACTTCAGATTGGCATTTAGGTCAAAATTTCTTCACAAAAAGTCGTCGTAATGAACATCAACAATTCATTACATGGTTACTTGAGCAAGTACAAGAAAATGCCATAAATGCGGTCATTATTGCTGGAGATGTGTTTGATACGGGTACACCGCCAAGTTACGCACGTGAAATGTATAACCAATTTGTGGTGGAGATGAATAAAGTAAACTGTGAGTTGATTGTGCTTGGTGGAAATCATGATTCAGTTTCAACGTTAAATGAATCAAAACAATTATTGGCTCATTTGAACGCTCGAGTGATTGCCAATACCTGCGATGATTTATCCACCCAATTATTAACGCTTCCAGACAGTGATGGGACGGTTGGTGCTATTTTATGTGCGGTTCCTTTTATTCGCCCGCGTGACGTTGTCACTAGCATCGCAGGCTCAACGGGTGTAGAAAAGCAACAAGCACTCGGTGAAGCGATTAAACAACATTATCATCAGCTGTATCAAAAAGCACTCGAGTTACGAAAAGAGTTAAATGTAGAAGTCCCTATTATTGCAACTGGTCATTTAACCGCGCTAGGGGTAAAACAATCGGATTCTGTTCGCGATATTTATATCGGTACGCTTGATGGGTTTGCAGCAGATGGTTTCCCGCCTGCGGATTATATTGCATTGGGTCATATTCATCGCCCGCAATTGGTGGCTAAATCTGAACATATTCGTTATTCAGGCTCACCCATTCCATTAAGTTTTGATGAATTAAAATCTCAAAAACAAGTGGTGATGGTTGAGTTTGATAAACAAAATGTCACTCAAATTACGCCAATTAATGTGCCTATGTTTCAACAAATGAAGGCATTAAAGGGCGATTTGGAAACCATCGAAAAAGAATTAGCCCAATTTAAAGAGTGTGAAGAAACAACGTGGTTATGTATTGAAGTGGAAGTGCAAGATTACCTTTCCGATCTACAACAACGCATTCAAACATTAACTCAAGATTTGAATGTAGAAGTGTTGCAATTGCGTCGTGCAAGAAATCGCAGTGAACAAACCTTAGCACAAGAAAAAACAGAAACCTTAGCGGAGTTAACGCCTTTTGATGTGTTTACTAAACGTATAGAGCAAGAGACGTTTGAGACAGAAAAAGAGCAACAACGAGCTGAAAGAATGACAGTGAAATTCAAACAAATTCTGTCAGAAGTAGAACATAAAGATACGGATCCACAAGAAGGTGATGCATGAGAATTTTAAGTCTAAGTTTTTCAAATTTAAACTCATTAAAAGGTGAGTGGAAAATTGATTTCTCAGCCTCTCCTTTTGCAGAAAACGGGTTGTTTGCGATTACTGGCCCAACAGGAGCGGGTAAAACGACGATTTTAGATGCGATTTGTTTAGCGCTTTATCATAAAACGCCTCGTCTTGGTGGTATTTCAACATCAAGTAATGAAATCATGACGCGTGGCACGGCGGAATGTTCTGCGGAAGTGGAATTTGAAGTGAAAGGTAAAGCGTACCGTGCGTTTTGGAGTCAGCGTCGTTCACGTGGCAAAGTGGACGGTAATCTACAAGCCGCGACCGTAGAGCTTGCAGAGGTCGAAACTGGGTGTGTTCTTGCTAACCAAATAAAAAAGAAAGATGAGCTAATTAATACCATTACAGGTTTAGATTTCTCTCGCTTTACCAAGTCCATGATGCTTTCTCAAGGTCAATTTGCCGCGTTTTTAAATGCGGATGCGAATGATCGTGCTGGGTTATTGGAAGAGTTAACCGGTACAGAGATTTACGGTCAGATCTCAGAAAAAGTGCATGAGCATTACACCGCATCAAAACAGAAATTGGCAGAGCTTAAGGCAAAAGCGGAAGGGGTTGAGCTGCTTTCTGAAGACGATAAACAAGCGTTAATCGACGAGCAAACCGAACTGCACGCTAACCAAAAACAGCAACAAGCGCAGTTAGTTGAATGGCAAGCGCATGTTGAGTGGTGGAACGCCGAGGTTAAAAACCAGCAGCAATACCAACAAGCGATTGAACATCATCAATTCGCCTTGGATAAAGAAAAACAAGCGAGCGAACCATTACATCGTTTAGCACAAAGTGAACCTGCTGAAAAATTGCGTGCGCCTTATCAACTGTGGCAAGAAGCACAAGAGCGTTTTGATGAAGTGGTTAAAGAATTGAGCTTAACCGAGGTATCTCATCAACAAAAAACAAGTGATAAATTGACGCTTGAGTCTCATGTTATACAGCTAAAACAAGTGTTTGATAGAGTTAAGGTTGAGAATAAAGCATTAGAAGCCTTAATCAATGATTCGATACAACCGCTTGATACGACAATAAGTCAATTAACTCAACAGTCGCAGGAAAAACAGCAGAACATTACCCATCTGACGACACGTTATGAAGAGGGGCATAAAAAGCAACAACACTTAACGGTGACGTTATCTGATGTGACTGCAAAATTGGTTCAGTTAGCGAGTTATGTTGAGAAGCACCAATCCGATGTGCAACTTGAACGTTATTTAGGTCAATGGAAGAAACAAGTTAGTCATATTTTACAGCAAGATAAAGAAGTGAGCGCGTTAAACAGCAAAGTAGTATCAGCTGATACCACATTAAGCGCTTTACTTGCGGGTATTACGAAAAAAGAAGCGGAATTACATCAAGCTCAAGTTGTTGTTAATAATGAAGTGAACGCGTTAAAAGCGGCAGAGCTTGCATTACAGCAATCACAAGAAAAAGGCACAGAAGCACAACTGGTAGAGCAAATTGCGGTACTAACCAATCGTCATCAATATCGTGTTGAATTGACTCATACAAACAATGAGTATTTGCGAGCAATAAAAGAGCTGCAAACCTTAGAGATTGTGCAGAAAACGCAATCTGAAGAGATTCAAACGTTGGAAGCGCAGCGTGCCGAATTAGGTTCGCAGTTTAAGCTACTAGAACAACAAGTAATCGATTTAACCACATTAATTGAGCAAGAAGGCGAACTAGCAAAATATCGTGCTGAATTAATGAAAGATCAGGATTGCCCACTGTGTGGCTCAACACATCATCCATTGTTAGAACAGTCTCAATCCCTTGATCTTAATGCCACCATGCAGCGTAAAAAAGAGGCAGAACAAAAGCGTGCAGAGATTGTTGAACAGGGCAAATCAGTACGTGAACAATTGGATTCACTCAAAGTAAAACAAGAACATTGCCAATCTCAGTGCGTGCAGTATCAAGATATTGTTAAATTGATGCAGCAGCAGTGGTCTGCTTTATTAGAAGCCACTCAATTAACCTTAGGTTTGGGCGATACGGATACGATTAATCAGTCGATTGTTGAGTGCGAAGTGTTGTTCACTGAACTTAATGAACAAGCAAAACAAGTACGCCAAGCGGATGAAAAATACCGAGCGCAGCAAAGTCAATTACAACAAGCTCAACATCGCTTTGATACTGTAATGACTGGATTAGAGTACGACCGTAAATCACATCAATCAGCGGTTCAGCTACAGCTTGATGACAAGGCCAAATTAGAACAACTGCACCAGCGTGATTCTGAGTTAAAACAACAGTTGATAGATGAGATTGAGCAAACCGGATTTAATGTCCCTAAATTGGCAGAAATAGAATCATGGTTTACGCAAAAAGAACAAGATTTACAACGTATTCAACAAAAGATTTCGGAGCAACAAAGCTTTACTCAGCAACAACAAAATTTGCAGAGTGAGCATGGCCATTTATCAGAGCAATTAAGTGAGTTAACGAATCAGTTACAAACAGCTCAAGCGGATATCTTGTTATTGACTTCAGAACTAGAACAGCAAAAAGCAAAACGTGTTGAGTTGTTTGGACTGCAAGAAGTCAAAGTTGCACGTTCAGAAATGGTTGAGAAATTGAGTAACTCTGAACAAAACTATCAGATTGAACAACAAAAGCTGCAAACATTGGTGCAAGAACTCGCGGTTATAGAAGGTAAGTTGACGAGCTTAAAACAAAGTCATGCAACTAATGAAAAGCTGACAGCAGAGCGAAGTGATGTATGGAAAGAGGCGTTATCGCATAGCCCATTTGAAACACTAGAGTTATTCCAAGCAGCCTTGATTTCAGAAGAAGAACGCCAACAACTACTCAGCTTAAAAACTGAAATACAACAATCTATTGAACGAACTACTGCTTTGCTAGAGAGTGCACAGCAAATCAAAGAGCAACATTATCAAGCGCCAAAAACAGCAGAGTGGCAATTAATGCCAAAAGACACCGTTGAGAGTGAATTGGCTCAAGTGAAGTCGTTATCTGAAAGTTTAGTGAAACGTGAAGGTGAGATTGCTCAAGCCTTACGCTCAAATGATGAACGCAAGACCAACCAAAAGACTTTGTTTGAAGCAATAGAAGCGTATCAGTCTGAATACGATGATATTCAATATCTGCATTCATTAATTGGTTCGCAAAAAGGGGATAAATTCCGTAAGTTTGCACAAGGATTAACGTTAGAAAACCTCGTTTATTTAGCCAATAAGCAATTAACTCGTTTACATGGTCGTTATGAGCTTAAGCGTAAAGCGAGCGATGGGTTAGAGCTGCAAGTGTTAGATACATGGCAGGGTGATGTGGTACGTGACACCAAAACCTTATCGGGTGGCGAAAGCTTTTTAGTCAGTTTGGCGTTAGCGTTAGCGCTTTCTGATCTGGTTAGTCACAAAACGAGCATTGATTCGCTGTTCTTAGATGAAGGTTTTGGTACGCTAGATAGTGAAACGCTAGATATGGCGCTTGATGCTTTGGACAATCTAAACGCATCTGGAAAAATGATCGGTGTGATAAGTCACATTGAAGCGATGAAAGAACGTATTCCAGTTCAAATAAAAGTCACCAAACGCAGTGGACTAGGCGTGAGTGAACTAGAAAAACAATATAAAAAAGTCAGTTAATTTTGCAAATAGAGCAGTAAAAGGAATTTGAAATGGGAAAAACAAAACGTGAAGTAACGTTACGCTTTTTAGCTGAACCGGGCGATGTGAACTTCGGTGGTAAAGTTCATGGCGGGGCAGTAATGAAATGGATCGATTTAGCGGCTTACGCATCAGCGGCTGGTTGGAGTGGGAAATACTGCATTACAGCATACGCTGGCGGTATTCGTTTTGTTGAGCCTATCTTTGTTGGCAACCTTGTGGAAGTGACGGGTAAGGTCATTTATACCGGAACATCGTCTATGCATATTGCAATTGATGTGCAAGCAAGCGATCCCAAAGAGCAGAATAACCGTTTAACCACGCATTGTATCGTTATCATGGTGGCGGTAGATGGCAATGGTAAACCGACATCGGTGCCTGAATGGATACCAGAGACTGAAGAAGACATTAAATTAAGGGATTCTGCTATTAAGTTAATGAATATGCGTAAAGAGATTGGCGAAGAGATGGAAGCTCACGTTCAATATTTGAAATAAAAGAGAGTATCAATGCCATTAATTATTTGATCATTATTATTGGTATTAATAACGATGTTCTGCTCTAGCCTCAAATTTTATGTATAGATTTGGGGCTTTTTTCTGTTCATATTAATTGTCATGGCAAAGTCATAAAACATTTGCAAAAGTTATAGGTTGGCAAATTTTTATATTCTTGTAGTTAGGTTAACCTTTTTTATACCTATTTATGAGCATTTATCTCATTTTCTGTACACTTAATTTATGTCTGAAATTTAGTGGTGATGAGAGTGAATGCAGTAAACAAATCGTTATTTTATAATGTTCGACAACATGCAAATCGTGAGTTTTTTTATCGATTGTTTGTTATTGCTTTCCCCATCACTCTGCAAAGTATTTTATTTTCCAGTAAAAGCCTTATTGATGTCTTCATGCTTGGTCAACTTTCAGAAGCTGACATTGCTGCTGTTGGCGTTGGTAGTCGTGCCATCTTCTTTACAACGATAATACTGACAGGAATAACAACAACAGGCGCTTTATTGGCAGCTCAGCATTGGGGAGCAAAGGATAATAAAGGCCTGCGAGAAACGACAGCATTAACTTGGCTTACTTCCACGTGTTCAGCATTGGTTATTGTTTTTCTTTTACAGTTCTTTGCCAGTTTTGTTATGCAGTTGGCATCTAAAGACCCTAGTGTTATTGCTCTTGGCGTGGAATATATTCAAATAACCAGTTGGAGTATGCTTGCGGTTGCTTTTACTGCGAGTCTTGGTGCTGGTTTCCGTTCGATACAGCAACCGGGAATTAGTACTTTTTTCAGTGGTATAGGCATTGTTCTGAATATACTACTGAATTGGCTTTTAATTTTTGGGTATTTAGGCTTTCCTGCTTTAGGTATAAAAGGTGCGGCCATTGCTACTGTGGTGAGTTCTATCATTGAAGTTGGTTTGCTTTATCTTTATTTACTCATGAAGAGTCATCTTTTAAAATTTGGTTTAAAAGAGATTATCCAAAGCCTTCAGGTAGACAAATTTCGTTCTTTTATTCGCTTAGCATTACCAACTACTACCAATTTTTTATTATGGGCAGGTGGGTTATTTGCGTATACCGCGATTATGGGACAAACAGGAACGGAAGGTTTAGCTGCCTTTGCAGTTGTTACGCCAATAGAGGCGGTTTCTCTTAGCTTTTTAATGGGGATAGCGAACGCATCTGGTGTGTTAGTAGGTAACCATATCGGAGCTAAAGAGTACGACAAAGTATACTACCAAGCAATGTTGATGATGATCATCGGCTTTGTGGTTACGATAGCCGTTTCTTTTTGTTTGTTTTTATCTAAAACTTGGATATTAGATTTATTTACTGCGTTAACACCAGAAACTCGCGAACTTGCTGATACTTTTGTGTCGATTCTTTGTATTGGTATTGTCTTACGTTCAATTCCAACGACTTTAGTTGTCGGTATTTTAAGAGCGGGTGGGGATGTTAAGTTTTGTCTATACCAAGATGTATTAACGCAGTGGTTCTTTGGTATTCCAATTGCAGCGTTAGGAGCTGTGTATTTTGGTTATTCGGCTGAAGTTATTTATAGTCTTTTCTTTTTAGAGACGTTGTTTAAGTGGTTTGCTTCTATCTATCGTTTAAAAAGTAAGAAATGGATAAATAATTTAGTAGAGGCTAAAGGATAGGGGAAACAAGTTTATTTAAGGGTTGCATTGCTAAGTTCATTATATAGAATGGATCGGACTACTAGTTTGGTAGTTCGGTCTGTAAAGGATTTACGACCTATTATTATAAATGGAATGTGACTAATTAGGATGTACACATGATTTTCCAATTAACATCAGGCCCATTGTTGGAGCCTACAGAAGGTTCACCCCATCACACTGGTTTCAAATCATCAGTTGTTTTTTCTCTGCGTTTTTTCTCGTCTCAGTTTCTCGCGTTTCACTTCTTCTCGTATTTTCGATTTCTCCGTTTTTATTCGTAATTAATCAGCTCTAATTTCAACCGCGTTATCTTTGTGGGTAATTTCTTGCGCGTTGAATTTGACAAAAAATAAAACTAAAGCTCAAACTCGAATAAAAGTAAGGGAAACATTGTGAATTTAAAATTAATCGGAAGCTCACTTATTATTTCAGGTACTGCGCTAGGCGCTGGTATGCTGGCAATCCCAATGGTGTTGGCTCAATTTGGCCTACTTTGGGGCACGGCTCTAATGTTGTTTATCTGTCTTGGAACAACATATGCCGCTTTATTGCTTCTAGAAGCGAGTATTAATGTTGGTGGTGGTTTAGGTATGAACACCATCGCTCGTAAAAGTTTAGGCAAAAGTGGACAAATTATTACTAATGGTCTGCTTTATGCGCTTTTAATCTGTTTATTAATGGCTTACATCCTAGGTGCAGGTGATCTATTAAATAAGCTGCTGCGTGGTATTGGTTTTGAGTTGTCACTCATCCAAAGCCAGATTGCATTTACACTGGTGGCGGGAATTATTGTTGCTTCGGGAACTGCGGTTATCGATAAATTAAACCGTGTGTTATTTGGCATTATGTTGCTGATGCTTGTTTTAACTCTTGTATTTTTAATTCCTGACATATCGTTTGAGAATATGACACAGGTGACTAATTCAAGTACGACCGATTTAGTTAAAACCAGTGCAATTATTTTTACCAGTTTTGGTTTTATGGTAGTTATCCCATCATTGGTGTCTTACAACCATGAAGCAACACCAAAACAGCTAAGAAATATGGTTATTTTGGGTTCATTAATCCCGTTAGTTTGTTACCTAGTATGGCTTTACGCCGTGGTTGGTAATTTAACCGCTGAACAACTGATTCATTTTACAAACGTCTCTGAGTTAATCTCTGTATTTAGTGCAGAACATGCGTTTATTAGTGTTGTGTTATCTAGTTTTACAGGTCTTGCTTTATTAACCTCATTCTTAGGTGTAGCAATGGCGCTTTTCACTCAAAACCAAGATATGTTTAAACAGAACAAAGTAGTGACTTATGTTATTAGTTTTATTCTGCCACTGACTGGCGCTATTTATGCGGCTGATCAGTTCTTATCTGTTTTAAGTTACGCAGGGATCATCTTAGTTTTCTTAGCGGTCTTTGTACCTCTTGCAATGGTGGTAAAACTAAGAAAATCAGAGAATACTGAGAAAACATACATTGCTGAGGGTGGGGTAGCGATGCTTACTTTCTCTTTTGCTTTTGGTGGTTTTCTTCTGATTTCACAAGTGATCTAACGTTATAAGCTCTTATTTATGGTGTTGTACATACTATGAATAAGAGCACATCATATCGACAGTCTAATTACAGTGTTGATATAAATTTGTTTCAAAAAGAATGATATACAATGAATTTTAAATTATTTGGTAGTGCGTTAATTTTATCTGGTACAGCATTAGGTGCAGGGATGTTAGCTATCCCTATGGTATTGGCACAGTTTGGATTGTTTTATAGCACTCTATTAATGCTAGTTATTTGTGCAGGAACAACGTACGCAGCTTTGCTATTAACAGAAGCATGTTCAAAAACAGAATTAGCATTTGGGATTAATACTGTAGCAAATAAGACCATTGGTAAAGGTGGTCAGCTTGTTACTAATGCTCTGTTTTACCTTTTATTATTTTGCATGTTAATTGCTTATATTTTAGGGGCAGCAGATTTAATTAAACGTATATTTTCTATGATGAATGTAGAAATGAGCATTGAATTTGCTCAGGTTGCATTCACCTTGTTTGCGAGTGCTTTTGTTGTTTGTGGAACACAAATTATTGATAAGTTAAATCGACTGTTGTTTTTCTTCATGATTTCAATGTTGGTACTGACTTTAATTATTCTAATTCCAGGTATGACAGCGGAAAATCTATCACAAGTAACAAACCACGATAAAGGTATGCTATTTGATACCAGCACGATTTTGTTTACTAGCTTTGCCTCTATGCCAGTAATTCCTTCGTTAGTTGCTTATAATAAAGAAGCGACAAAACAACAATTGCGAAATATGGTTATTCTAGGATCGATCATTCCATTGATCTGTTATTTAGTATGGCTATATGCGGTTGTTGGTAACTTAACGGCGAACGAGATTACGCATTTTTCTAATATCTCTGATTTAATCCAGACATTCAGCGCGAAAAATGAATACATTGAAATCATTTTATCGATTTTTACATCATTAGCATTATTGACCTCTTTCCTTGGTGTTGCGATGGCGCTATACAATCAAAATAAAGATATGATTTCGCATAATAAGATCGTGACATATGTATGTACGTTTGTCCTACCTCTGTTAGGCGCTGGTTTAGCTGCGGATCAGTTCTTATCTGTACTTGGTTATGCTGGTGTTATCTTGGTTTTCTTAGCTATTTTTATTCCATTAGCAATGGTAGTAACGTTAAGAAAAAAAGAGACAGAAGAAGTACATCAAAACCTTCATATTTATACAGCTGAAGGTGGTAAATTAGCTCTTAGTCTGACTCTTTTATTTGGTTTATTGCTATTAATTAGTCAAATTTAATAGAAATTATGATCTGACCTGATACAGTTAACGTAGTAGTGAAAGAATATTAACTGTAGAAGGTCAGCATTATGAAACACTTTATTATTGCATTTTCTGCTTTACTCCTAGCCGCATGTGCGGGTACTCCTCCTCCCACCTCAATGCTTGATAGCGATTGGACAACTTTTGGTTACGAAAGGGCTATGAAGGGACAAATCGCACAATCTGAATCACGATTAGATAAGTTACTAGAAGATCAGAGTTTAAAATCGAGCAATTATCAAGCTTACTTAACCGGTTATAAAAAAGGTCAGAATGAGTATTGTTCGCAAAATGCATATATACTTGGTGTAACTGGTGGTCCATATAACGGAATATGCGATCTTATCGATTGGACTTTCCGAGAAGACTACAACAGTGGTCGATTTTCAACTGCGAATGGAATGTGAAAATAATCATTCGATGTAAGGAGACATTACATGAAAGCATTTATAACCGTATTACTTAGTTGTTTGTTGTTTGCTTGTTCTACAACGGCACCAATTAGCTCAACGCAAGATAGTGATTGGAACCAGTATGGTTTTGAGAGAGGTTCTAAAGGATGGAACTTAGAGACACAGGAGCAATTAAATAATGCTTCAGACGGACAGCAAATAAAGGTATCTAATTATCAGGCTTATACATCGGGCTACGCTAATGGGCAAATGAAATATTGTCAGCAAGATGCTTATGAGTTGGGTATGAAGGGTGAGGTTTATACTGGTGTGTGTGACAGCATAAATAAAGATTTTAAGTATGACTACTTACGTGGCTATCATTCACATACAAAAGACATGTAAATGACTTATCGTTTTGATATTAAAAATGGCGGGAATTCCCGCCATTTTTTGTAATCAATCTACTTTAATAATATTAAAGCGTCCCATTTTCTTTAATATAGGGATGAATTCTTTGTTCACTTCAAGCATTACTTTCTTCGCTTTAGTATAAGCACTTAATTTGTCGTTGCCATTACCATGAGAGAATAGACGACTTTTTGGCTTATATTCACCATCAACTAATTCTTTCCAGCGAACAATGTAGTAATCAGTGGTTCTTACTTCACCAGAGAGTAGGGTACGTTTTTTAGTGATAATGTCAGGCTCAAGAGTATGAGGAAGACGTTCGAATAAACTAGGTGTATTTAATACTGCATTCCAGCAGTTACCCCATAGTTCTTTACCCACTTTGTTTCGTTGTTTCACTGCTTCTTTTAATGCTTTTTCGCGGCCTTCTTTTAAGCAGCCAACGGAGCGGTTGTACATACCATCATCAGGTGTATGGATATGTATTTTTACGCAATTGAATGAATGGGAAATAAAGCGATAATCACTTTTCATACCTTTCCATTCAGCTCTTAACTTTTGCGCTCTAGGAGATAGAGTGTGCTTTTTCTTATTCATATTCATTATGTTGTGTGTTGATGCATTAATGACAATATTACATTAATTGAGCTTATTGTTAATAGTGAAGTGGTGAGAAAGCGTAAAGTTTTTGTAAAAAATAAAAATATTTAAGATAATTGTAGTTTAGATAGCTGAATTTTGTAGTATTTTTTTATTATTCATAAAAAAAGGGACGATAAATCGTCCCTTAGTAATAGTATGTCATGCTTAATTAGCAAATAACTTTAATTGCTAGGCCACCCTGAGAAGTTTCACGGTACTTAGCATTCATGTCTTTGCCTGTTTCAAGCATTGTCTCGATAACTTTATCAAGAGATACACGAGGTGCTGATGCACGACGTAAAGCCATACGAGTTGCGTTGATAGCTTTAACTGCAGCAATACCGTTACGTTCAATACAAGGAACTTGTACTTGGCCTGCAACAGGGTCACACGTTAAACCTAAGTTATGTTCCATTGCAATCTCTGCAGCCATACATACTTGCTCAGGGCTACCACCCATAAGCTCAGCAAGACCTGCAGCAGCCATAGAACAAGCAACACCAACTTCACCCTGACAACCAACTTCAGCGCCTGAGATTGAAGCATTTTGCTTATAAAGACCACCGATTGCACCAGAAGCTGCAAAGTAACGGATGTAATCTTTCTCAGTTACTGTTTGGATGAACTTATCGTAGTAAGCTAAAACAGCAGGGATGATGCCACATGCACCATTTGTTGGAGCAGTAACAACACGGCCACCAGCTGCATTTTCTTCGTTTACAGCAAATGCGTACATGTTTACCCAATCAACGACTTCCATTGGATCTTTAGACGTCTTTTCAGAAGTCAATAGTTGTTGGCGTAATGCTGCTGCACGACGAGGAACACGTAGAGGTCCAGGAAGGATACCTTCTGTGCTCATGCCTTTTTCCATACAGTCACGCATGGTTTTCCAGATCTTAGCAAAGTAAGTGCGAACTTCATCTTCTGCAAGAATTGCGTGTTCGTTTTTCATTACTAGAGTACTGATAGATAAGCCGTGCTCTTTACATAAATCAACAAGCTCAGAAGCGTAGTTGAATGAATAAGGAACTTGGATTGATGATTCTACTTCTTTACCAAAGTTTTCTTCATCAACGATAAAACCACCACCGATAGAGTAGTAAGTTTTAGAATAAGCAACTTCACCATCAATCCACGCATGGATTTGCATACCATTTTCGTGAAGTGAAAGGTTAGAAGTATGGAAGTTCATTCCACCTTCTTTTGGAAATTCTACCGTGTGGCAGTGCATGCCAACAGGTAAGCGCTCTGTTTCTTCAACACGAGCGATGAAGCCCGGAATAGAGTCAATATCTACGTGTTCTGGCGTGTTACCTGCCAGACCCATAATGATAGCGATATCAGTATGGTGACCTTTCCCTGTCAGTGATAATGAACCGTAAACATCAACAGTGATTTTAGTGATATCACGCAGTTTGCCCATGCCACGTAAATCGTCGATAAACTCTTTACCTGCTTTCATTGGACCAACGGTGTGGGAGCTAGAAGGACCAACTCCGATTTTGTAGATATCAAAAACACTAATCATGTAATTACCTCGAATAAGCCCCCAAAAGAGGGGGCTTTATTATCATTATTATTAACTTCGTTTAACTAAGTTTGTATTAGTTTACAAATTAGTTATTAAAGAGCGCCGTAGATTACAGAAGTAATCGCCGCAACACCACATAATGCTGTAAAGATTTGCACAGGTGCTGAAGTTTTGTACTTAGCCATTGCTGGAACTTTACGCATTGCGAATACAGGCATTAGGAATAGGATAGCGGCAATCATTGGCGCACCCATAGTTTCAATCATACCTAAGATACTTGGGTTGATGATAGAAACGATCCATGTAGTAACAACGATGAAGATTAGAGATGCTTTTTCTAGCTTAGCAACAGGTGCTTTTGAGCGAGATTTAGCTAGGCCAACAAGACCTTCATGAGCACCAAGGAAGTGACCGAAGTAGCTTGAAGTAATCGCAGCGAAAGCAACGATTGGACCTAAGTAAGAGATAAGTGGTGATTCGTGTACGTTAGCTAGGTAAGAAAGCACAGAAATGTTCTGTGCTTGCGCTTGTGCTAGTTGCTCTGGAGATAGAGAAAGAACTACAGAGAAAACGAAGAACATAACGAAGCTCATTAGCATCATTGCCGCGCCACCAGTGATCATATCAGTTTTTGCAACTGCATCGTCACCGTATACACGACGTTGTTCTTTAGAGAACTGGCTGATAACTGGGCTGTGGTTGAAAGAGAAAACGATGATAGGAATCGCTAACCAAACAACAGAAGGCATTGAACCCCAATCTGGGTCAACAGACATCATAGATGTGTTCCAACCAGGGATTAGGTATACAGAAAGAGCCATTAGGATGAATACAAGAGGGTAAACCATTGCTGAAGTTGCTTTCAGCATTAGTTCTTTACCAAATACTACACCACATGTCATCAGAGTGATAAGAACACCTGATAGTAACCAACGAGGGATAGATTCCATACCCATTTGGTTAACCATGAAAGAATCTACTGTGTTTGTAATACCAACACCGTAGATAAGTACAATCGGATAAATCGCGAAAAAGTAGGCAAAAGTGATTAGGTTCGCGCCTGTTTTACCGAAATGCTCTTCTACAGTATCAGTAATATCTGCATCTGGGTTTTTAGCTGAAAGAACGAAACGAGCCAAACTCTTGTGAGCAAACCAAGTCATTGGTGCAGCGATTAGAGCAAGAATAACTAAAGGCCAAAAACCACCAGCACCCGCTTTGATTGGAAGGAAAAGAACACCAGCACCTACAGCAGTACCGAACAGAGAAAGACACCAAGTGAAATCTTTATAAGTCCACTTAGCTTTTTTTGCACCGATAGATGCAGTATTTGTTGTTTGCATAATTAACATACTCTTAATTTTTTGGAACAGGAATTTTAGGAACGGCGCTATTGTCGTTATTTTGACGAGAAAAACTTTGACCCAGATCCAGAAATGAAAAAAGATGAACGAAGATCCAAAAATAATTGATAATGATCACAGTAGTTGTAACTGTAATATTAGAAAAACTTATCGTTAATGATAAATTTTCTAAGCCGTTATGTAATTCATTGCGTGAATTATTTCGGCAGTTACGCCCCAAATGAGTTTTTTATCAAAAGGAATGAAAATCAGATTATATGTGTGCTTTTTGTTAAAAACGTGATGATTGTAGGTGTTTTTAGGGTTAATAAGATGATTTATCGGTGCCTCAAATGTGCTACTAACCTCACCGTAATCGATTGCGGTGGTATAATTTTCATCAATTAATGCAACGATAGGGGTTACTTTATAACCGGATATTGTTGGTATTGTGTTAAGTTTTACTAATGGTTTAATGTGTGCAGGATTAATGCCAATTTCTTCATTCGTTTCACGAATAGCTGTATGAATAAGAGACAAATCATCGGGTTCAGCCTTACCGCCTGGGAAGCTAATTTGACTAGGGTGGTGACGTAAATGTGGCGCTCGTTGGGTTAAAATTAAGTTGTAACCTGTTTCTCTCTTTACGATAGGAACAAGAACGGCTGCTGATTTAAAATCGCCATTTTTCAACAGAGGGTGGGAGAGCAAACTTGAGCTGTAATTTATCGGTTTATGAAGTAACAAATGAGAAAGTAAATGTGTGTCCATAAACCGATCCTTATCGTTATAAAATAGGTAAGATTTTGCTTAACTTGTGTAATGTCTCTTCATATTCTAGTTCAACTTGACTATCAGCAACGATACCACCGCCTGCTGATGCATATAAACTTCCTTCATAAGCAATTAGTGTGCGTATGGTTATACTGGTGTCCATTGTTCCACAGCGGCTAATGTAACCAATACTGCCACAATATAGATTACGACGATGAGGTTCTAACTCTTCAATGATTTCCATTGCTCTTATCTTTGGAGCGCCAGTGATAGAGCCACCCGGAAAAGAAGCTTTAAGCAGGTCTGTTGCAGAGTATTCTGTATCTAGTACACCAGTAATGGTACTTACTAAGTGATGCACAGCAGGGAAAGACTCTATATCAAACAGTTTCGGTACTTTTACTGAGCCTGGTGTCGCAACACGACCTATATCATTTCTAAGCAAATCAACAATCATTAGGTTTTCAGAGCGGTCTTTTGGACTATTACGTAATGTTTCTGCTTCTTGTCTATCAATCTCAGGAGAATTTGAACGCGGTCGGGTTCCTTTAATTGGTTTTGTTTCAATTTTTCGTTCTTTAACTTGTAAAAAACGCTCAGGAGAAACAGAGAGAATCGTTATTTCTGGAGTTTTTATATAAGCAGAAAACGGCGCACCATTTTGTGCTGCTAGTTTTTGATACGCTTCCCATTCTGAGCCTTGGTATTGTGCTTCAAATCGTTGGGCTAAGTTTATTTGGTAACAATCTCCTGATTCTAGGTAGCGCTGAATCACATCAAATTTTTTAGCATATTCAGACTCGGTCATGTTCGACTTCCAGTCTGATGTTAAGCTAAATGCAGTATCTACTTCTTTTATAGCAATAAATTGTTGAAGCCAATGCTGTCGATCACCACCTTCGGGTTGTATCAAATATAACGTTGATGTTTTATTATCTGCCACCAGTGCCCAGTTATAAATTCCTATAGCCATATCGGCACTTAAAATGTCCTGCTGAGCCGTATTTGGAATACTTTCAACTCGGCGACCCAAGTCGTAACTGAAATAACCTAATGCACCACCAATAAAAGGTAAGTTTTCTATTGGTGAATGGTGGGGAATTAGACGTTCTTGATAATGATCAAGTAATTGGAAAGGACACGCTTCACTGGTTACAGGCTGTTTTCCTATTACATTAATTGTGGTGATAGCACCATGTGTTTGTAATGTAGCAATAGGATCAGCAACTAAAATGTCATATCGATTATCAATATGATTTTTCGCCGATGAGTTAAGCAACATCGCCCAAGGTTGATTTGCGATAGCTGAAAAGAAATCAATCACAGAGTTAGATTGATAATCAAGTTGAGTGATACTTAGTTTTGCATCTAATTGATTGTTCATTTTGAGTTTTATAACCAGAATGTGATGAGCAACGATAGCCTTGGATGGAGAGCAAGAGTATCATAATGCGTGTTCTAAAAGAAAATAATAGATGGCGATTGCTCACGTCATACACAATAAAAATCATCCTTAATTGCCATGGAAGCTTATAAAAAGAGGGCCCTATGATTAACGTTCACCAAGAAACATTGATTCGTAATGAAGATGTGATCAGTTCTGTAGCCGATGCTCTGCAATATATATCTTATTATCATCCGCTAGATTTTGTTCAAGCACTTGAAAAAGCGTATCACCGAGAAGAAAGCCAAGCTGCAAAAGATGCACTTGCACAAATCCTTATTAATTCTCGTATGTCAGCAGAAGGGCGTCGTCCTATCTGTCAAGATACGGGAATTGTGACTTGCTTTGTAAATATTGGTATGAACGTTAGGTGGGAAGGAGACTTAACGGTTCAACAAATGATTGATGAAGGTACTCGTCAAGCTTATACCAATCCTGATAATCCATTAAGGGCCTCAGTATTATCTGATCCGGCTGGTAAACGTATAAATACAAAAGATAATACGCCAGCAGTGGTTCATATTAATATGGTGCCGGGAAACAAAGTCGAGATTCAAATTGCTGCGAAAGGCGGTGGTTCTGAAAATAAGACTAAAATGGTAATGTTAAATCCATCAGATGATATTGCTGAGTGGGTAGAAAAGACACTTCCAACAATGGGTGCGGGTTGGTGTCCTCCAGGTATGCTTGGTATAGGTGTTGGCGGTACGGCTGAGAAAGCAGCGGTATTAGCTAAAGAAGCATTAATGGAACACATTGATATTCAAGACCTTATTGAGCGAGGCCCTCAGAATGCAGAAGAAGAACTGCGTCTTGATATTTTTAACCGTGTTAATAAATTAGGCATCGGAGCTCAAGGTCTTGGCGGACTTACTACCGTTGTTGATGTGAAAATTAAATCTGCACCAACACATGCAGCATCAAAACCTGTGTGTTTAATTCCTAACTGTGCAGCGACTCGTCATGTACATTTTACTCTTGATGGTACAGGCCCTGCTGATCTCCAGCCTCCTAAATTAGAAGAATGGCCTGATATAACCTGGAAAGCGGGTGCAAACACTCGTCGAGTAAATCTTGATGAAATAACAAAAGAAGACGTTCAAGAGTGGAAAACGGGCGAAACGATCTTGCTAAATGGCAAAATTCTAACAGGTCGTGATGCAGCACATAAGCGTCTTCAAGGTATGATTGAAAGCGGTGAAGGTCTGCCAGAAGGTGTAGACTTTAATGGTAAGTTCATTTACTACGTTGGCCCTGTTGATGCTGTAGGTGATGAAGCGGTAGGCCCTGCTGGCCCAACGACATCTACTCGCATGGATAAATTTACCGATATGATGTTAGCTACAGGCTTAACTGGCATGATAGGTAAAGCGGAACGTGGTCCAGCAACGGTTGCATCTATTAAAGAAAACAAAGCGGTATATTTAATGGCCGTTGGTGGTGCTGCTTACTTGGTTGCTAAAGCGATTAAAAAAGCACGTGTTGTTGCTTTTGAAGATCTTGGAATGGAAGCTATTTACGAATTTGAAGTTGAAGATATGCCAGTAACAGTGGCTGTTGACTCAACAGGTGTCAATGCACATCAAATTGGTCCTGATACATGGAAGGTGAAAATTGCTGAAATGAGCAATTAATTTACATCATAAAGCTTCTTAAATAATGAAAAAGCACTCATTTTGAGTGCTTTTTTTATTTTTGTGTCTTTTATGTTAATCATTTGGGTGTAATATATAAGTAACTATTTGATAAATAAATGAGGGAACAATGAAGAAGTTAACAATTGGGTTATTCATTACAGTACTTGTTGGGTGCGCCTCCTCTGATGATGTAGAACAAGAAAAGAACGTTGATGATTGGTTCGCAATCGGTGAAGCTAGAGCGAAAAATGGTTTTTTATTGCAGACAGAATCACGACTTGTTGATCGTTACCCTGAAGAAAAAATTACAACCGAATTCTATAATGGTTATGTAAAGGGTCATGAAGCTGGCACAAAAGTCTATTGTTCTCAAAATCCATATATATTGGGATTAAGTGAAGAACCTTATTTCGGACTATGTGATCAAATTGATTCTAATTACTCTGATGAATATCAAAAAGGCAAAAAGCATAAAAAAGAATAAAAACATTGTTTTTTATAACTAATTTTATTTGTTGACTGGATGAACAAATAAATATGGGCAATAATTCTTTATGTAATCAATTAATAATGACAAGGAACGGCATATGTTCAAAAAGACTGCAATAGCCGCAGTACTTAGCACCGTCTTACTCGCAGGGTGTGACAGTAAAGAGCCTAGTATTGCAGAGCCTGACTCTCGTCCAGCAAAGATCTTAACCGTTTCTGTTGGTGAGCACGAGACCTCACGCTTATTTCCGGCAAAAGCAGAAGCGGGTGATAAAGCCGTTTTGGCTTTTAGGGTTCCTGGGCAATTAAATACGTTAGATGTGCATGCTGGGCAATCGGTCAATAAAGGTGGGTTGTTAGCCACCATTAATCCTGATGAATATCGATTAATTCAAAAACAGGCTCAAGCACAATATCGTTTAATTGATGTACAATATCAACGAATTAAAAAGCTCAGAAAAGATAAAGTGGTATCAGAACAAGATTATGATACTGCGGTAGCAAATAGAAAAACAGCCAAAGCGTCTCTTGATCAAGCGACGGCAAATTTAAGCTACACTAAGCTTATAGCACCATATGACGGTACGATTTCACTTCTTCCTACAGAAAACTTTGAATATGTAAATGCGAAACAATCGATTATGCATATTCAAACCAACGACATTTTGTATGTTGTTTTTCAACTTCCGGATTATCTGCTTCAACGTTTTAGTTTTACCGATGTATCAGCAACAGTTTCATTTGATTCGTTTCCAAACTCTACTTTTCCTCTTGAATTTGAAGAAATAGATACTGAAGCTGATCGTAAAACATCGAGTTACACGGTAAAAATGAGTATGCCTCGTCCTAAAGATTTAGGGATACTTCCGGGGATGTCTGGTCAAGTGAAAGTAACTATTCCTAAGGGAGGAAGTGAAAAGCTGCCACTTTCAGCTATCGATCAAGATGGTGATACCACGTATGTATGGCGTGTGAAAGAAGATGGAATTGTTGAAAAAGTGGCTGTGGAATTAAATGAGAAACGCCAGATAGTCTCTGGAATTGAAGATTCAGATCAAATTGTATCTTCAGGTATCGCAGGGCTAGAAGAGGGAATGAAAGTCCGTAAGTGGGTTAAGGAAAGAGGATTATAATAATGCAAAGATTAATGAAACTATCTTTACTTTCCAGCACGTTATTCCTTACTGCCTGTAATCCTGCTCCAACGGAAACGATTGTAGAAATACCGAACGTTGTGATTAAAGACATTAATTCAAATGGGGTAAGCGATCGCCTTTATCTTCCTGCGGTAGCCACTGCTGCTGACCGATCTCATCTAAGTTTTCGACTTTCTGGTGAGATTAAAGAGCTAAATATAAAAGCAGGGGAAATCGTTAAAAAAGGTCAAGTTTTAGCTGTGTTAGATAAAACCGACTACAACATTGATGTTGATAATGCTAGAGCTCGTTATAACGTAGCAAACAGTCAATATAAGCGTTCAAAACCGTTAGTTGATAAAGGCTTGTTAGCCAAATCACAATTCGATGAGTTAGCAGCGCAACGACAAATTGCATTGGCGGATTTAGAGTTAGCAAAATTGCGTTTAAGTTTTACAGAGTTAAAGGCGCCAATTGATGGTGTTATTTCTCGAGTAAGTGTTGAGCAATTTGAAAATATTCAAGTAGGGCAACAGATCGTTAATATTAATAACCGAGATGCGGTAGATATTATTGTTCAAGTACCTGACAAGCTTTATGCAAAGCAACCAAATAAAGAAATAATTGAAAGCATTAAAGCAACCGTCCGTCTTGATAGTGGTGAGAGCTACTCTGCAAGAATTAAGGAATACACCACTGAGCCTGATCCTGATTCAGGCGCATATCTAGTTACACTGACAATGCCTATGCCTGAAGACCAATTTATATTGGATGGTATGGCAGTTGAGGTGGCAACGAGTGAAAGTGAAATTCGTTTATCAACTCAAGCTGGGATGGTAATTCCTATTGAAGCCATTTTTAATGAAGATGGTGACACTATTGATCTTGCTGAAAAATACGTATGGCTTGTTGATGAAAACAATACAGTGAAAAAACAAAAAGTAGTAACGACAAAAGCGACCTCATCTGGTTTACGAGTTGTTGAAGGTTTATCAACCGGTGATCGCATTGTAATAGCAGGGGTATCACGACTGCGTGATGGCATGTCAGTGAATGTTATTAATGCGGAGGAGAAAAAATGAGCCAAGAAAAAGGAATTGCAGCTTATTTCATACAGAATAAAGTCATCAGTTGGATGCTAACACTGATCTTTATGATTGGTGGTACATCCGCATTTTTTGGTTTAGGCCGTTTAGAAGACCCAGCGTTTACCATTAAAGATGCTATGGTCGTAACGAATTACCCTGGAGCGACACCAGAGCAAGTGGAAGAAGAAGTAACCTATCCACTAGAAAAAGCAATTCAACAGTTAACTTATGTAGATGAAGTTAATTCGTTATCTAGTCGTGGTCTGTCTCAGATCACTGTGACTATGAAAAACAATTATGGTCCTGATGATTTACCGCAAATTTGGGATGAATTGCGCCGTAAGGTCAATGACTTGAAACGTCAATTACCACCAGGTGTTGGTGAACCATCAGTTATCGATGATTTTGGTGATGTTTATGGGGTGCTTTTAGCTGTAACAGGAAAAGGCTACTCATATAAAGAAATCCTAGATTATGTTGATTATTTGCGTCGTGAATTAGAGCTTGTTGATGGCGTTAGTAAAGTATCTGTTAGTGGTGTTCAACAAGAGCAAGTTTTTATTGAAGCATCATTAAAGCGTATGACAAGTTTAGGAATTTCTCCTCAGACGTTGTATAGCTTATTGTCTAATCAAAATACGGTATCGAGTGCTGGTGCTGTAAAAATCGGAACGGAATATATTCAAATTCACCCAACAGGGGAGTTTGAAGATGTGGCACAACTTGGTGATTTAATCATTACTGATGGTGGCGCTCAAGGGCTGATTTATTTAAAAGACATCGCGGAAGTTAAGCGTGGTTATGTTGAAGTGCCAAGTAATATTGTTAACTTTAATGGTAATTTTGCTTTAAACCTGGGTGTTTCATTTAGTGCAGGTGTTAACGTAGTTGAAATCGGTAAATTAGTTGACCAACGAATGGCTGAGCTTAAAGAGCAGCAGCCTATTGGTATTGATATCTCTGAAATTTACAGTCAACCAAAAGAAGTTGATAAATCGGTAAGTGGTTTTGTAGTCAGTCTTGGTCAGGCTGTTGCGATTGTAATTATCGTTTTACTTTTCTTTATGGGAGTACGTTCAGGTCTATTAATTGGTCTTATCCTATTATTGACCGTTGCTGGTACTTTCGTCTTTATGAAGTATTTTGCTATTGATTTGCAACGTATTTCTCTTGGTGCACTGGTTATTGCTCTCGGTATGCTCGTAGATAACGCCATTGTGGTGGTCGAAGGCATACTTATCGGGATGCAAAAAGGAAGGACGCGTTTACAAGCTGCTACCGATATTGTGACACAAACAAAATGGCCATTGTTAGGAGCAACGGTTATTGCGGTAACCGCGTTTGCACCAATTGGTTTATCTGATGATGCGACCGGTGAATATTGTGGAACATTATTTAGCGTGTTGCTAATTTCGTTAATGCTAAGTTGGTTTACTGCTATTTCACTTACGCCTTTCTTTGCTTCATTATTCTTTAAAGAGAGAGTACAAAGCGAAGAAGAGAGTCTTGAAGAGAAAGATCCATACAATGGAATGATCTTCGTTATTTATAAGCGCTTCCTTGAATTCTGTATGCGTTACTCAGTTGCGACCATGGTTGTGCTTGTTATTGCTCTTGGTGGTAGCTTATATGGCTTTACCAAAGTTAAACAATCTTTCTTCCCATCATCAACAACGCCAATCTTCATGGTGGATGTATGGATGCCTGAAGGAACCGATATTCGTTCAACTAATGCGACATTAAAAGAATTAGAAGAGTGGATATTAGAACAACAACATATTGAACACGTAACAACAACCGCTGGCAAAGGTTTACAGCGTTTCATGTTGACTTATGCACCAGAGAAAAGCTATGCAGCTTATGGTGAGATAATGACACGTGTTGATAACTATGAAGCTTTACAGCCATTAATGGCGAAATTCCGTCAGCATATCGAAGATCAATATCCGCAAATTCAGTATAAGTTAAAACAAATTGAATTAGGGCCTGGTGGCGGTGCAAAAGTAGAAGCGCGTATTGTTGGTGCTGATCCGACAGTATTACGTGGTTTAGCTGCACAAGTTATCGATATTATGCATAATGATCCGGGAGCAACGAATGTACGTCATGACTGGCGTGAGCGTACAAAAGTACTTGAGCCTCAGTTTAATGAGAGTCAAGCTCGTCGTTACGGTATCTCAAAGACAGATGTAAACGAACTATTAGAGATGGCATTCTCTGGTAAAGCAATCGGTGTATACCGTGATGGTACAACATTGATGCCTATTGTTACTCGTTTACCTGAGAATGAACGTGTTGATATTAGTACGATTGAAGGCATGAAAATTTGGAGTCCAGCTCTGTCTCAATACATCCCATTACAGCAAGTTGTACTTGGTTATGATGTGATTTGGGAAGATCCACAAATCGTACGTAAAAACCGTAAGCGTATGCTGACCGTAATGGCTGACCCTGATATTTTAGGTGAAGAAACTGCAGCAACATTGCAGAAACGATTACAAACACAAATTGAGGCGATCGATTTTCCTACGGGTTACAGTTTAGAGTGGGGCGGTGAATATGAATCGTCTCGTGATGCTCAGGCATCATTATTCCAAACGATGCCATTGGGTTATCTATTCATGTTCTTAGTTACTGTTTTCTTATTTAACAGTGTGAAAGAGTCTGTAATTGTGTGGTTAACGGTACCATTAGCTATTATTGGTGTAACCAGTGGTTTATTGCTGCTTAATACGCCGTTTGGCTTTATGGCCTTACTCGGTTTCTTGAGCTTGAGTGGTATGCTGTTGAAAAATGGTATCGTACTGCTTGATCAGATTGAAATTGAAATCAAGTCAGGTAAAGAACCTTATCATGCGGTGGTTGATGCGGCATTAAGTCGTGTGCGTCCTGTTTGTATGGCTGCGATTACAACAATTCTAGGTATGATACCTCTATTGCCTGACATATTCTTTAAGCCAATGGCGGTAACGATTATGTTCGGTTTAGGTTTTGCGACCGTTCTTACTCTAATTGTGGTTCCAGTTCTATATCGAATGTTCCACAGAATTAAAGTAGTGGAATACTAAAATAGACGCATAGAATAAATGTTCAAAAGCCCATATTAGAATATCTAGTATGGGCTTTTTTTGTGATATTCTATCTGTATCAATCTGGATAATACAAATGCAGTCCACATATTAGGAACAGTAAATGAGCCAATTAGATCAACAAGCAATAGAAAAAATCCAAAATTACAATGAAGAAGAGCGCTTTAATTACTTCATGAAAGAAGTGGTGGCAAATCGTCAAATTTGGATTTTAACCGATGAGCATGGTTGTGTAATGTTGAACACAGAGGAAGAAGATTGTGTTCCTGTATGGCCAAATCAAGAGTTCGCTGAAGCTTGGGCAACAGGTGAATGGGATGTGTGTAAAGCAGAGTCTATTTCTTTGAATAAATGGCATAGTCGCTGGACTAACGGTTTAGAAGACGATGAGTTAGCTGTGGTTGTATTTCCAAATCAGAATGAAGAAGGGCAAGTCCTTTTCCCCGACGAATTCGATTTTGAATTAACAAAACAAGAAAGAAAGCGTTAATTTTTTATCAGCATTGATATTAAATACAGACAGATATAAAAATGGCGACTAACAGGTATAACTGTAATCGCCATTTTTGTGTTCAACGCCAGATTAAACTACTGAATTAGGCAGATAGCGTCTCTTGGTAGCGTGCTAACCCTTCTTCTAAATCGTGAATCAAATCATCCACATCTTCTAGGCCAATATGAACGCGGATCAAAGTCCCTTCAAACTGAGGATGAGCAACTGTTCTTAATGCATTAAAGCTTTTTGGTTCATTCGCTAAGATCAAGCTTTCAAACCCGCCCCAAGAATAACCCATACTAAAATGACTCATGCCATCAAGCAGGGCCGTTGTCGCTTTGCTATCAGATTGTTTTAGCACAAAAGAGAACAAGCCATTACAGCCTTTAAAATCACGTTGATAAAACTCATTGCCCGGGCAGCTTTCAAGTGCAGGGTGACGAACGTGATCAACCAGTGGATGCTGCTCAAGCCACTTAGCCACTTTAATGCTGCTAGCTTCGTGCTGTTTTAGACGAACGCCCATAGTGCGTAAACCACGCATTGCTAAATAGGCGTCATCAGGTGAAATGCATTGCCCCATTAAATAGCTTTGCTCGCGCAGTTGATCCCAATGCTTTTCATTCGCTACTGCTGTACCAAGCATCACATCAGAGTGACCGACAATGTATTTAGTCGCGGCTTGAATAGAGATATCAACGCCATGATCGAAAGGAGAGAAGTTCACACCCGCAGCCCAAGTATTATCAAGCATAACCACAATATCTGATTCGTGTGCGATACGAGCAAGGAGTGGAACGTCTTGAACTTCCATCGTGATAGAACACGGAGATTCAGTGAATAGCACCGTCGTATTTGGTTTAATTAAATCACGAATGCCTTCACCAATCATTGGATCGTAATAGGTAGTTTCAATCCCCATTTTCTTTAGGATAGTGTCACAATAATCACGAGTAGGCTCATAACAGCCATCAACCATTAAAATATGATCGCCCGTTTTTACAAAACATAAAATAGCATTGGCAATCGCAGCCGTACCACAAGGATATAACGCACAGCCTGTACCACCTTCGAGCTCAACCATCGCATCTTGTAGGGCGAAGTGAGTTTCAGTGCCACGGCGTCCATAAAATAGCGTTTGTTTTGCGCGGTTTATCATGGCGTGCGTTTTTTCAGCAACGGTATTAAATACCACGGTAGAGGCGCGTTGAACCGGTGGATTTACCACGCCTTTTGTCCATTTCTTGCTGCGACCTGCGGTAACGTATTTGGTCTCTAATTTATCTGACATCTGAATCCATTCAATTATAAGTAAATAATACCTCCATAAAGCCAAAGTGAAGGCGAAATATCAAGGATTAAAACGAATTCCTATCGAATAAATTTTAATTACTGCTAAAATTGCGCTATCTAGATGACATGTTGACTAAAAGAGTTGAATTAAAATGCAACAGAATGAATTTGAAACACTAGTTAAAGAACTATGCCAAAAAGAAAACCTTCCTCAAGTGCTAGAAGCTTTAAAAACATATGAAGACCAAGACATTGTTGAAGCAGCTCAATCGCTAGCAGGTCAGTTCCGCCTTGCAGAAGTAGAAGGTGAGCAACGTATTTATCATGTATTTACTGATGAAGACGAAAATGGTGAAGAGCAAGAACTTGCAGAGTGGATCATGAACGAAGGTGATGATGTTATTAAATTCATCGCTTGGTTCTTCTATGCAATGTTCGATATGAAGCAAAAAGAAACGTACCAAGCAGCAGGTAAAACTTACCAGCAGCCAAAGCGTTCTTAATCGCAGTTTAGTTATTCCATGACTTCCAAAAGCCAATGAATTGATTCGTTGGCTTTTTTCTTATCTATTGTCTACGTTTATCTTACAGTTCGATTGCCCCCAACGGCATAACCTCGTAAAATCCACCACATATCAATTCGTTTGAATAAACGTGTTACTTAATACACGTTACCATTTATATTAATTAGGCTCTATTGCATGACTAACAAGCTTTCTCTTCAACAGCTCGAATCCTTCTTATGGGAAACCGCCGACATTCTTCGTGGTAACATGGATGCGTCTGAATTTAAAGATTACATCTTCGGCATGATGTTTTTAAAGCGCCTATCGGATGCCTTTGAAGAATCTCAAGAAAAAGTCATTCAATACTACCTCGACAAAGGCAAAACTCAGGCTCAAGCTGAAGATCTAGCTAATGATGAAGACGAATACGACAGTACCTTTTTTATCCCAGAAAATGCCCGTTGGTCAGCACTTAAAGATGTAAAGCACAACATTGGTGAAACGCTAAACAAAGCGACAGAATCAATTGAAGAATACAACTCGGCGCTAGAAGGCGTGTTAGTGACGATTGACTTCAACATCAAAAACAAACTGTCAGATAAAAAGCTGCAAGATTTACTGTCGCATTTCAATAAACATCGCTTACGTAATGAGGATTTTGAGCGTCCTGATTTACTGGGTACGGCTTACGAATACCTGATTAAAATGTTTGCCGATAGCGCAGGCAAAAAAGGCGGCGAGTTTTATACCCCAAGTGAAGTGGTTCAGCTATTGGTTGAGCTATTAAAGCCCCATGCAGGAATGCGTATTTACGATCCAACATCAGGGTCGGGCGGCATGCTTGTTCAAACGCGTAACCAATTAGAAAAGCAGGGTGAAAATGCCGCTAATTTGTCACTGTATGGTCAAGAGATGAACTTGAACACATGGGCAATTTGTAAGATGAACATGTTCTTACATGGCGTACAAAATGCCGATATTCGTAAAGGCGATACACTGCGTGACCCACAGCACACCGAAGGTGGCGAGCTAATGAGTTTCGACCGTGTTATTGCCAACCCACCGTTCTCACTGAAAAAGTGGGGCAAAGACGAGTGTGATAACGACGGTTTTGGACGTTTCCCTTACGGCACTCCACCAAAAGACGCAGGTGATTTAGCTTTTGTGCAACACATGATCGCCAGCACCAACAGCGAAGGCATGGTGGGCGTGGTTATGCCTCATGGGGTGTTATTCCGTGGCTCAAGTGAAAAAGCCATTCGCCAAGGGATTTTAGAAGACGATTTATTAGAAGCCGTGGTGGGCTTACCATCAGGGTTATTCTACGGTACGGGCATTCCTGCGTGTTTGCTTATCATTAATAAAAACAAATCAAGCGCACGTAAAGGCAAGGTGTTGTTCATTAATGGTGAATTGGAATTTGCAGAGGGCAAAAACCAAAACAAACTGCGTCTAGAAGACATCGCTAAAATTGTCGCCACCTTTGAAAACCACTCGTTTGAAAGCCAGTGTGATATTAAGCGTTATGCGCGTGTTGTGCCATTCTCAGAAATTGCTGAGAACGATTTTAACCTTAACATTCGCCGTTATGCGGATACATCACCTCCGGCGGAGATCTTTGATGTTCGTGCAATCCTTCACGGTGGCATTCCAATGCGTGAAGTGAATGACGAGTACATTCAAGAAGAGATGCTAAACGGCTTTGATGTATCGACCGTCTTTGATATAAAAAGTGATAAAAAAGACAACGATTATTATGCATTCAAACCAAGCATTGAAAGCAAAGAGCAGATCCGAGCGGTTGTTGAAGAACAAGTGGGTGATGTTGATGCGAAGATCATCAGCCAACTAGAACACTGGTGGGACAAATACCAAGTATCACTGCATGAGTTAGATGCTCAGGTGACTGAAGCCGAACAAGTAATGCAAGGTTACTTGAAGGAGTTGGGTTATGAGTGAGTTTGTGCCTGAAGGTTGGGCTATCTCGCCACTAGGTAATGTTATAAAGCAAATTATAGATTTTAGAGGTAGGACCCCTAAGAAGCTGTCTATGGAGTGGGGTGGTGGTAACATTCGAGCTTTGTCTGCTAATAACGTACAGATGGGAAAGGTTAACTTTCAAAAAGAATGCTATTTAGCATCAGAAGACCTTTATCAAATGTGGATGACTAAAGGAAGTACAGAGAAAGGAGATGTCTTATTTACGATGGAAGCTCCTTTAGGTAATGTTGCTTTAGTTCCAAATGATGATAAATATATTCTTAGTCAAAGAGTTATCTTACTCAAGAATGATAAAAATAAAGTGTTATCAGGATTTTTGTATCAACAGCTTAGAAGTGAAAAATTCCAAAATGTTTTACGTGAAAATGCTACGGGAAGTACTGCATTAGGCATTCAGCAGAAGCGCTTAGTTACATTGGATGTTGTACTCCCACCGCTCCCAGAACAACAAAAAATAGCCGCTATCCTCACCTCTGTCGATGAAGTGATTGAAAAAACACAGGCGCAAATTAACAAGCTCAAAGACCTAAAAACAGGCATGATGCAAGAGCTACTAACGCGCGGTGTCGGTGTAGATGGAAAACCACATACCGAGTTTAAAGATTCACCAGTGGGTAGAATTCCGAAGGCGTGGGAGGTTGTTAAGTTATCAGATACAGGAAAGTGGAAAGGTGGCGGTACACCAAGTAAATCAAACAAGAATTATTGGTCTGGTTCAATACCTTGGGTATCTCCTAAAGATATGAAATTAGATTTAATCTCTCGCACAAAAGATCTTATAACGGAAGATGCAATTAAAGGGTCATCTACTAATTTAATAACTAAAAACTCGCTTTTGATGGTTGTAAGAAGTGGTATTTTACAACATACGTTACCAGTGGCAATTGCAACTTGTGACCTAACCATTAATCAAGATATGAAAGCTCTTTCTGTATCTAAAGGTTATTGTGTTAATTTCATATTTTATTATTTACAAGCTCATAATCATACAGTGTTACGAGCAACATTAAAGGCGGGCAATACCGTTGAAAGTATTGATTTCAACGAATTTGGAAAATATTTAATTCCTTCCCCTTCTTTAGAAGAACAAATGAGAATCTCTGATGTAATAGCTTCTATTTCTAATAAGATTAAAGTAAAAGAATATAAATTAAGTTCTCTAAAAAATACCAAAAAAGCCCTTATGCAAGATCTCTTAACCGGTAAAGTACGAGTAAAGGTAGACAGCGAATAACCACATTAGCGTCAATTACACCTTGGGTCATTGGTGATTATTATCAATGACCCCCCAAGTTACCCCCCAAGTCGGGACATAAAAATAGTGAAGCAACCACCTGAAAAGACAGTGGTTATAGGTTAAGATGTTAGGCAGATATTTCTTTACGTTGGTAACTCAATGAAACTACATACCGTATCAGTTAAAAATTTTCGTTGTTATAAAGACGAAACATTTCGTTTTCATCCTCAAGTTAATTTAATTGTTGGGCAAAATGCGACAGGTAAAACAGCGGTACTGGATGCAGTTTCTGTCGCTATCGCAACATGGTTGCTTGGTTTTAAGAAAAAGAACGATAAAAAACGACTAGAGCCAAGTGATGCTACTTTATCGTATGTAGAAAAAGAAGATGAAGCTCAATTTATAGAGGCGTGGCCTGTAGTTGTTTCGGCCTCAGGAATGGTAAAAGAAAAAGCCATTTCATGGGAGCGTTCAAAAGAGTCCCCAGCAGGCAACACTCGTTATGGCAACGCAGGCGATCTAATTTCATTAGCGAAAGCGTGTGATGACAATCTTGCTGATGATATTTCACTGCCTCTTATCAGCTATTACGGCACCATGCGTTTATGGCAAGATCCTAAAGCATCGAAAGCCAAACCCTCATTAACTAAATCAAGTGCCAAACCATCCAGACTTGATGGCTATAAGCATTGTGTTGATCCACGTATTGCCCTTAAAGAATTGGTTGCTTGGTTTGCTCGCCAAGAGTGGCAAGCGTTTCAGCTAGGTAAAGAGCCAACCATGTTGACGGTCGTTCGTAAAGCCGTGGTCAGTTGTATCGATAACGCAGAGCAGCTACGTTATGATCCTAAAAGAGAAGAGTTACTATTAACGCTCAAAGACGCAGAGCCTCAACCATTTAATTTATTAAGTGACGGTCAACGCTGTGTGTTAGCTTTAGTCGCCGATATCGCTCAAAAAGCCGCATTACTAAACCCACATCTTGGTGAAGCTGTTTTAGAACAAACAGAAGGTGTGGTTTTAATCGATGAGCTTGATCTGCATTTGCACCCAAAATGGCAACGTCATGTCATTGAGGATTTACGCACTACATTCCCAAATGTTCAGTTTATTTGCACTACGCATTCGCCATTTTTAATTCAATCTTTACGCTCAAGTGAAGAGTTGATCATGCTTGATGGACAAGTGCCAGTACAGGTCGCAAATAAAACCTTAGAAGACATTGCCGTTGGTATCATGAATGTCAATTCACCTGAAGTCAGTGAAAGATATTCCAAGATGAAAGGGGTTGCGACAGAATACCTAAAAGCCCTAAGTGAGACGGATATGGTGGCTGAAGATAAGCTTGAACAATATAAAAAGAGACTGGCTAACTCATTAGCACCTTATGCGGATAATCCGGCATTCCAAGCCTTTTTGGAAATGCAACGAGTCGCTAAACTAGGGGAGTAGATAATGCGACCAATCAGAAAAGGCGTTTCCCCAGTTGCTGGTGACTTTAATAAATACGAGGATGCTAAACCAGAACTGGTTAGTCGATTAGGTTTATATTGCAGTTATTGTGAAAGGAAAATCGTCACCTTATTGGCCGTTGAGCATATTGAGCCAAAAGATGGCGCTTATGGACAGCCGCATTTAGAAAAACAATGGTCAAATTTTTTATTAGCGTGTACAAATTGTAATTCTTGTAAAGGCAGTAAAAAAGTGGATTTTAAACGGTTACTCTTTCCCGACCGTGATAATACGTTTTACGCTTATAGTTACGACTTTGATGGTACGGTTCATTATTCAGCTCAGTTGCTGCCTCGTCAAAAGGTCATGGCAAGAAATACCCTGCGCTTAGTCGGCCTAGAAAAACCAGTTCAAGTATTTACGGATTCAAATAATCAGCAAGTTGCTTTAGACCGTAGCGCTCAAAGAATGGAAGCGTTTGGGGTGGCACAAGTCGCCTTATCATTATTGGAAAGCGAGCCTAATAGTGTCAGCACAAAAGATGCAATAGCTATGATGGCTAAGCAAGCCGGTTTTTTTAGTATTTGGATGAAAGTATTTAATGCTTATCCTGATATGAAAGTTCGATTTATCCAGACGTTCGAAGGCACCGAAGTGAGCGGTTGTTTTGATATGACAACAGGTAATTCAATCGTGCCTGCACCTAATTCAGATAGGCTTACCCATGGTGGTAAAGTTTAATCCCTTCTTTTTAGCAGAGAATACATTTTGGCTAACAACGAATTCAATAAAGTAGAAGCCCCTGCCATTGCTCAGTTGCTTCAACTAGGGTGGACTTACATTCAAGGCAAACAACTGTCGCCAGATTATGCCTGTGCCGATGGTGTTCCTGAGCGTACTTACCTGCGTGATGTGGTGTTAGTCAAACGCCTTGAAGCCGCGATTAAACGCATTAACCCGTGGATAAGTGATGAGAACCTTCGCAAAGTCTCTCGTGAAGTTACGCACCCCAATTTCGCCGCCTTAATGGAATATAACCACGCCTTCTATCAAACCATGGTTAATTATCTCTCAGTAGAACAAGATTTAGGCAAAGGACGAAAAGGGCAGACGGTTAAACTGGTTGATTTTGAAACCCCAAGCAACAATGAATTCTTATGTACCAACCAATTTAAAGTAGAAGGCGCAAACCAAAGCATCATTCCTGATATTGTCTGCTTTGTTAATGGCATTCCACTCGCCGTGATTGAGTGTAAATCACCGTATATCTCCGTGCCAATGAGTGATGGCATTAATCAATTGTGCCGTTACGCGAATCTACGCCATACCGATGATCACGAAGGGGCTGAAAAACTGTTTTGGTATAACCAACTCATGGTATCGACTTGCCGAGATCAAGCCAAAGTGGGCACCATCAGCTCAAACAGTCAGCATTATGGTGATTGGAAAGACGCGTATCCTTTTTCTGATGCACAGTTAGCACAACAGTCATTACGCGATAATATCGTTCCGCTTCATTCTGCTATTACGGTTCAAATCCCTGATGATGCGTTAGACGAGAGTGAAGGTAACTCAACAGAGCATGATGAATGGCAACAAGCCGCCGAGCCAGCAGCAAGTTATGAGGTATTAACAGAGGTCACCGCGCAACAGCGTTTGTTGGCGGGCATGTTTAGTATTTCAAACTTTCTCGATATTCTGCAAAACTTCATTTTATTTGAAACTGATGATGGTCGCTTAATTAAAAAAGTGGCGCGTTATCAGCAATATCGCGCCGTTAATAAAGTGATTGAACGCTTGAAATCAGGCAAGGATCGAAAAGAAAGAAGTGGTGTAGTTTGGCATACACAAGGCAGTGGTAAATCGCTGACCATGGTGATGCTTGCTGTAAAAATGCGTCGTGATGAAGAATTAAAACAGTACAAATTGGTGTTTATTACCGACCGAACTCAGCTTGATGAGCAGCTATCAAATACCTTCCGTGATGCGCAGGGTGAGACGGTGTATAACGCAGGCTCCGTGGCAGAATTAAAAGAATTACTAAAGAAAGACAGCTCTGATCTTGTGACCGCGATGGTACAAAAATTTGCCGATCTTGAAAAAGAACAAGAGAAGCAAAAAACGGTAGCAGAAGGTTTTGTTGATTTAAACCCAAGCGACAAAATCATTGTCTTGGCCGATGAAGCGCACCGAACCCAATTTGGTGGTTTGGCAATGACGATTAATGCTGCGTTACCGAATGCGCCTAAAATTGGTTTTACAGGAACACCATTGCTGAAGACTCAAAAAATGAGTCAAGCGTTTGGTGGTTACATCGATGAATACAAAATAAACCAAGCGGTAGAAGATGGTGCAACGGTTAAATTGCTTTATGAAGGCCGTGAAGTGAAATCGGAAGTCGCAGGTGATTCACTCGATAAGCTGTTTGAAGAATACTTTGGTGAATACACTGAAGAAGAACAACGTGAGATCAAAAGAAAATACGGTGTAGAGAAGGCGGTTCGTGAAGCGCCTGCTCGTATTCGTTGGGTGTGTATCGATTTAATCAAACACTACAAAGAACATATTCGTCCTGATGGCTTTAAAGCAATGATCGTGGTGGGCAGTCGTCATGCGGCGGCTATTTTTAAAAAGACTTTAGATGAATTAGGTGCGCCTCACTCAGAGGTGATTATCTCTGGCGATCACAATGATGAAAAGTACCTCTCTCAATACACAGATAAAGTGCATCAAAAGAAGGTTATCGCCAATTTTAAAAAGCCTTTTGGTATCGATAAACAAGGCACTGAAGAGAAAAATAAAAAGTTTAATAATACCGCTTTTTTGATAGTCAAAGACATGCTGTTAACGGGCTTTGATGCACCTATTGCTCAAGTGATGTACATCGACAGAAAGCTGCAAGATCACACGTTAATGCAAGCCATTGCTCGTGTGAACCGAACCTATAAAGGCAAAGAGTGTGGTTATGTGGTGGATTATCATGGCTTAGCGACCCATCTTACTGAGGCGTTAGACTTGTTCAGCAGTGATGATATAGAAGGTTCGTATCAAAGCTTAAAAGATGAAATACCAAAGCTGAAAGCCAAGCATACGCGTGCCATGTCATTCTTTAAGCAAGTCCTTAAAAATGGCAAACCGAGTGATGATATTGATGATTACGTTTTAGTATTAAAAGATGAAACGGTGCGAGCGCAGTTTGACATGGCATTTAAGCAGTTTGCCAAGCAATTAAACGTTATCTTGCCTGATGCCGAAGCGGCTCCGTTTATTCCTGATATGAAGTTATTAGGCAAGATCCATAATGCCTCAAAAACCAAATTTCGAGACGAAGGGCTAGATATGAGCGAGATTGGTGCCAAAGTGCGTCAATTGGTGGATGAGCATATTCTTAGTACAGGTGTTGATCCAAAAATCGCACCGATTGATTTGTTAGCGGCTAATTTTAAAGAAAGCATTACGGCGATTAAATCGGACGAATCAAAAGCCTCTGAAATAGAAAGTGCCATTAAGCACCACATTACAATTAATTTGGATGAAGACCCAGAATATTACCGTTCGTTGAGTTTACGTCTGCGTGACATTATCGAAAAAACCGCAGGCAAATGGGCACAGCAGCTTGAGTTAATGTTAGAAATGAGAGGGGATATTGGGTCACAGTATCAACAAGCGGCGCAAGATGTCGGTTTGTCTGAAACGGAGTTCGCTTTTTACAATATTCTTATCGCTGAAGTCACCAACGTCAGTGATGGCGATGTGATTGCCGAATCAACCCATGATGAGATTAAAGCGGTAACCCAGGCGTTAGTGGTTATGCTTGATGAAGCAACGGAAATTGTCGATTTCTTCAATAAGCAAGATGAAATAAAACGCATGAAGAAAGAGATCAAACGTGCTGTGCTTGACCAATCCTTTGGTGATAAGGCCTTGGTGACGGTTCTACAAGATCGCTTTATGGACTTGGCGAAAACCAAGTTTGGAAATAAGTAGCATGGCAAAAGAGAAAAAGACAGAGCTGATCCAGCGAGAAAGTTATTGCGTTTACATTGAGCGCACTTCTCGCAGAAAAACCGCGTCCATTAAAGTGGAAGAGGGAAAGGTCACTGTTGTTGTACCAAGAAGGCTCGATCTTGATCGCATAGAAAAGGTAATTACAGATAAGCACGCGTGGATTATCGAAAAGCTCGCGTTAAATCAGCATGCGACACCAACGAATACGAGAGAGTATGTGTCGGGTGAAGCTTTCCCTTACCTTGGGCGAAATTATCGTTTAAAAGTAGTGGCGGGTGAGCTGACTCAAACCAAATTGGTCGCAGGGCGCATTTTGGTCACCGTGCCTGAACCTAAACATCAACCGCAGTATATTAATCGCGCTTTGGTGAATTGGTATAAGCGGAATGCTGAAAAGAAAATTCGTGAAAAAGTTCACCGCTATGCGCCGATGGTAGGGGTTGAAACCGCGGTTATTCGTATTAAAGAGTTTAAAAGCCGCTGGGGAAGTTGTACGCCTTACGGGGATTTAGAGTTTAATTGGTTAATTATGCAAGCGCCAAATCGCGTAGTGGATTATGTGGTGATTCATGAATTGTGCCATCTCATTCATCACGATCATTCACCTCAGTTTTGGAAAGAAGTCGAACGAGTAATGCCAGATTTTCAAGAGTGTAAAAAATGGCTTAAAGAGAACGGGCACCAGTTAATTGTTTAATCTATTGTTTTTATTATCAATAAATTACGAATAATATTTGTGATCCATATCATTAGTGTAAATGCTCTACTTCACAGTTTTATTGCAATAAAATAAACCTGTTTCATTTCTTGTCTTAGATCAAAAAGTTATTACCTGTATCAATGTTAAAACATAAACAGTTCTTAAAAATTTATATAAATACTAATGGAGTTGGTTATGAGTGCATTTTTTATCCCTACAGTAAACTTAATGGGTGCAGGTTGTCTTACAGAAGCAATGGACAGCATCAAATCACAAGGTTACAAAAAGGGTCTTATCGTTACTGATAACGTACTAGTTGCAATTGGTATGGTTAAACAAGTATCAGATTTATTAGCAGAGCGCGGTGTTGAAGTTGCTGTGTTTGATGGTACGCAACCAAACCCAACAATCGGTAACGTAAATGCAGGTTTAAAAATTCTTAAAGATAATGAGTGTGACTTCGTTATCTCTTTAGGTGGGGGTTCTCCTCACGATTGTGCTAAAGGTATTGCTTTAGTTGCTGCAAATGGTGGTGAGATTGCTGATTATGAAGGTGTTGATCAGTCAGTTAAGCCACAATTGCCTCTAATTGCAATTAATACAACGGCTGGTACAGCATCTGAAATGACGCGTTTCTGTATCATTACAGATGAAGCTCGTCACATTAAGATGGCGATTGTAGATAAGCACACAACACCATTGATGTCTGTAAATGATCCTGAATTGATGCTTGCGAAACCAGCATCATTAACAGCAGCGACAGGTATGGATGCGTTAACGCACGCTATTGAAGCATACGTATCAATTGCAGCAACACCAGTAACGGATGCTGTAGCAATTAAAGCAATGGAACTTATCCAAGCGCATTTACGTACAGCGGTTAACGATGGTCAGAACCTAGAAGCTCGTGAGCAAATGGCTTATGCACAATTCATGGCGGGTATGGCATTTAACAATGCTTCTCTAGGTTATGTTCACGCAATGGCACACCAATTAGGTGGCTTCTACGATCTTCCACACGGCGTATGTAATGCGATTCTTCTTCCTCACGTACAAAGCTACAACGCTAAAGTATGTCCAGAACGCCTAAAAGACGTTGCAAAAGCAATGGGCGTAAATGTTGAAGGCATGACTAATGAAGAAGGCGCACAAGCTGCATTAGAAGCGATTAAACAATTATCACAAGATGTTGGTATTCCTTCTGGTCTAACAGAGCTTAACGCTAAAGAAGAAGATTTCGATACGCTTGCTGAAAATGCATTAAAAGATGCATGTGGTTTTACTAACCCTAAACAAGCGACGCACGAAGAAATCGTAAGTATCTTCAAAGCAGCAATGTAATTATTATAGATAAAAGTATTAATTAGTTTTAGAAAGGTCTAACAATAGTTAGGCCTTTTTTTTGATTCTTGCTTCCACGTTAGGGTATGCTTATGATCTTTTTATCTGATTAAGTCGTAGAAGATGTGATCTTCTCATTAAAAAAGGCAGTAAATTAGCATGGCAAACGTAAGAGCTCGTATAGAGTTAATGGTAGGGCAAAAAAGTAATATCCCTGCAGAGATGCTTTCATTTGAAGGGCTAGAGACTGAGAAAGAGCATGTTGCTGTTGTTTTTAATCAAGCCGATAAACATCAATCCACTCCCTTAGTACGTATGCATTCTGAGTGTTTAACAGGGGATGTCTTTCATTCATCTCGCTGTGATTGCGGTGAACAATTAGAAGAAACTATTAATCGTATGTCTGAAAGTGGCGGTATTATTTTATACTTACGCCAAGAGGGACGCGGTATTGGTTTATATAATAAATTAGATGCTTATGAATTGCAGAGCCAAGGTATGAATACCTATGAGGCCAATAATCATTTAGGATTTGGTGATGATTTACGTGACTTCAAAGAAGCGGCACAAATGCTTGAAGCACTGAATATATCTAAGATAAAGCTAGTTACAAATAACCCAAAAAAGATTGAGGATATTCAAAACTACGGTATTGAAATTGATGAAGTTGTTAATACTCACGCCCATGTAAAACAGGGCAATGAGCATTACTTACATTCAAAGGCCGCACATGGGCATAAGTTAAATTTTGATAAATAATATTGTCTTTATTATTAACTGTTAAAAACCTCACTTATTTGTGGGGTTTTTTTATGAGTTACACAAAATTGGTAAAATAAATGATAAGGATTTGCATTTAGATTCGGAATGAGTATATTACGCAAATAAAAATTATTATCATTAATGAATTCTTACAGTTTTCAATTAATGGTTTACAAGTCATATTCATTTGCTCAACAAGGACGATTCATGAATCACGTCAAATTTGCTCGAAATTTAATTACCGCATCTTTATTTGTTATTCCTTCTATTTCACAAGCAGCGACTCAATCGGAAGTGGTAGAGCACTATGCTGATATCGCTCATGCTGTTTATAGCGATTCTTTATCTACAGCTCAAAAACTAGACAAAGCCATTACTACTTTTTTGAATAATCCTTCTAAAGATGGTTTAGAGACAGTAAAGCTTGCTTGGAAAGAGGCTCGTGTACCTTATCAACAATCGGAAGTTTTCCGTTTTGGTAATGCGATTGTTGATGAATGGGAAGGGCAATTAAATGCTTGGCCTTTAGATGAAGGCCTAATTGATTATGTTGCAGACGATTATCAATATGAATTAGGTAATGATGGCGCTAAAGCTAATATTGTTGCGTCTAAGTCAATAAAGATTGGTGCAGAAACGATTGATGTAACATCAATTAAGGCTGAGCAATTAGCAGACTTAAATGAGTTAGGCGGTTCTGAGGCAAATGTAGCAACGGGCTATCATGCCATTGAATTTTTACTTTGGGGCCAAGACCTAAATGGAACTAACTCTGGTGCCGGTGAGCGTCCATACACTGATTATGTTATCGGTTCTGCGTGTACTAACGGTAACTGCGAGCGCCGAGCTGAATATTTAAAAGCGGCTTCTGAATTGTTGATTAAAGATCTTTCTTGGATGGAAAAACAATGGAAAGAAGGTGAGAAAAATTATCGTGCTGAGCTTTTATCTGAATCATCAGAGCAAGGTTTACGTAAGATGCTATTTGGCATGGGGTCATTATCTCTAGGTGAGTTAGCAGGCGAGCGAATGAAGGTTGCATTAGAAGCAAACTCAACAGAAGACGAGCACGATTGTTTTTCTGATAATACGCATAACTCTCATTACTACAACGAACAAGGTATCTATAACGTCTATACGGGAACTTATACACGAGCTGATGGTTCTCAATTATCTGGTCCGAGTATTCATGATCTCGTTGCAAAGAAAGATGCAAAAGCAGCAAAAGAGATTAAACAGCAGTTTGATGCAACTCGTACTCAAGTAGGTACATTGGTTTCTGCTGCGGAGAAGGATAATCAACACTTTGATCAATTGATTGCCGCTGATAACGCTGCTGGTAATGCATTAGTAAACAAATCAATTATGTCGTTAGTTTTGCAAACCGCTTCTATTGAACGTGCTGCAAACGTTATTGGCATTACAAGTTTAAATCCTGATACAGCTGATCATGAATTTTAATTCTAAGAAAAAGCAGTAATGCAATGATACCAGCCTAGAAATAGGCGTTAGCTCAATCACATTTCCCCCGATCTAGTGATTGAGCTCTTTTCTTTTTTCTATTGTGATTATTGAAATAATAACGATAACAATACCCATCGATACCCATAATAATATGACGATCAGGATGTGCGATTTTATGAAACCCGCAATGCTTGGAGCAATAACTTTATTATCTACATTTTCTTTTTCTTCTTTCTCAGCTGATGTAAACCCTATTGATGTTTCTTCTGGTGGTAAAACAAGCGTAAAAAAAGAGGGGCAGAATGCCTTCTCCTTGCCTGCTGCAAACTTACCTATGAGTAAACGACTAGACTTTAGTGTCGGTAACAGTTTCTTTCGTAATCCTTGGGTACAAGCACCAGCTTCAACAGATGCCAGAGATGGACTCGGCCCTTTATTTAATACTAACGGTTGTCAGAATTGTCATATTAAAGATGGCAGAGGACATGCTCCTCGAGAAGGCGATACAAATGCCGTATCTATGCTTGTTCGACTAAGTATTCCAGCTTTTACTCCAGAGCAGAAAAAACGCATTATTTTAGAAGGGGTAATCCCTGAGCCTACTTATGGTGGGCAGCTTCAAGATTTCTCGTTATCTGGATTAAAGCCTGAGGGGCAAATACACATTACCTATAATGAGCTACCTGTAACGCTTTCTGATGGTTACGTTGTCACATTGCGAAAGCCAAATTTGGCTATTACCGAATTAGCTTATGGTGACATGGATGAGAATGTAATGATGTCTGCACGGATTGCCCCACCTATGATCGGTTTAGGTTTATTAGAATCTATCCCTGAAAAAACAATCCTTGGTTTTGCTGAACAACAAAAGAAGGAAAATAAAGGCGTTTCAGGTAAAGCAAACCGAGTGTGGGATGCAAAAACAAAGCAACTTGAATTAGGACGTTTTGGTTGGAAAGCGGGACAGCCGACACTTATGCAGCAAAATGCGGCAGCGTTTAACGGGGATTTAGGCTTAACGAGTAACATGTTCCCAAAAGATGACTGTACTCAGGCTCAGACAGCGTGTGCGAAGCTTCCCCATGGCGGTGAGCCAGAGGTTAGCGATAAGATTTTAAATTTTGTTGAATTTTATTCTCAGCATTTAGCCGTTCCTATTCGTCGAAATGTAAATGATCCTCAAGTAATTAAAGGTCAAAAGCTATTTAAAGATATTGGCTGTGAAAGTTGTCATAAAAGCAATATACAAACAGCAGAAATTAAAGAAAGACCAGCGTTATCTAACCAGTTAATTCATCCTTATACTGATTTACTACTACATGATATGGGAGAAGGGCTTGCAGATAATAGACCGGAATTTTTAGCGAATGGACAAGAATGGCGAACACCACCATTGTGGGGGCTTGGCTATACACAAGAAGTGAATGGACACACAGAAATGCTGCATGATGGCCGCGCTAGAAATGCATTAGAAGCGATTCTTTGGCATGGTGGTGAAGCTCAAACAGCTCGTGATGCCGTAGTTAAATTATCAACGCAAGATCGCAATGCGTTACTTAAATTTCTGAATTCATTATAAAGGATAAGCAATGAAACCTAAGTATCTATTACTAAGCAGTACGGTTTTGCTTACTGCCTGTCAAAGTACTAGCCAAACCTCTACATCGAATGAAATGATTGAGCAAGTTTATGTTATTGAACAACAATCAGCTCAACGTTTAGCTGAATCAAGTTTACAACTAGCGCAAAAGTTTGAATCTTATTGTGTAAAGCAGGCTGATAAGCGAGAAGTTGAAGAACAGTGGCAGCAAACAATGCACTCTTGGATGGCATTACAAGGGCAAGAAAGGGGCCCGGAAGCAGCACTTGCATTAAATTGGAATATTCAATTTTGGCCGGATAAAAAAAATACAACAGGTCGAAAAATGTCTCAGTTATTACAACAAGATCTGAGTTGGAATAGTAAGTTAATTCAACAGCAAAGTGTGACCACTCAAGGTCTTGGAGCTGTTGAATGGTTGCTGTTTGATCAATCATCTACGTTACCACAACCTGAAGCGTGTCAGCTAGGTAATGCGATTACACGCAATTTGGCGCTTAATACGCAAAAAATAGAACAAGCATGGCAAGTTAATCCATGGTCTGAATTTGATCAAACAATGTGGTTAAATGAATATATAGCCTTGTTAGCGAATCAACTTGATTACAGTATGAAAAAACTGAGCCGTCCACTAGCAAAAATTGGGCAACCACGTCCATATTTTGCTGAGTCATGGCGTTCAGAAAAGTCATTAGCGTGGCTTAAATACAATGTCGAAGCAATGCGTACACTTTATATAGCTAATGGTGTTGGTCTTGATAATTATTTACGCAAACAAGGGCATGAAGAGTTAGCCGATAGAATTAATGATCATTTTGATTCTACATTAGCATCGTGGCCTGCATCTTCGTCGTTATTTGCTGCATTGAAAACTAAATCAGGTTATCAAGATATACTCTCTTTATATAACAAATTAGAGTATTTGAAGTACCTAATTCATGAAGAGGTAGCGATAGAGTTGAATATTGTAATAGGGTTCAATGCAACTGATGGCGATTGATAATCATAAACGTAAGTTATTAAAAAGTAGTGCGGCTGCTTTGGCATTGTCACCGTGGCTAACAGCGTGTTCTTCTTCGTCGCTTCAGAGAGAAAAAGCGGCATTGGTATCTTGCTCTCGTACCGCTAATGGGCATTTTAGTGCAGTTGTTGCGGACAGTAACGGTTACCCAATTTATTCGATTCCACTACCAGAAAGAGGTCATGGTGTTGCTATCTCCCCTAATGGTGAGTTAGGTGTCGCATTTGCTCGACGCCCTGGTAACTATATGCAGTTGTTTAATATAGAAACCGGTAAAAGTTATGCCATTACAGTATCTAGCCCTGACCGCTATTTTTATGGGCATGGTGTATTTTCTTCTGATGGAGTGACTCTATATACCACTGAAGGTGAGAAGAAGACGAGCCAAGGTATTATTGGTGTTTATCAATTGCGTGGCCACAAGTTAGTTAAAGTAAATGAATTCTCTGGCTTTGGTATTGGCCCTCATGAAGTGATCCGTGTTGATGATACGACATTAGCGATAGGAGTTGGTGGAGTTCATACAGATGGTAGAACGCCTTTAAATTTAGAATCGATGCAACCAGTATTGGTATACTTGTCTACTGAGTCCGGAGAAGTGGTTGAACGTGTTGGATTAGCCGATCATAAGTTAAGCATTCGTCATTTATCTCAAACTCATGATGGACGGGTGTTATGTGGTCAGCAATATCGAGGAGAGCCTGAAGATGGTGTTCCCTTAGTGGCAATACATCAACGGGGTGGAGCCTTAATTCCGCTTAATGCTGAACCTGAAGAGTGGCTCAGATTTAATCATTATATTGCGAGTATTGCTGTATTAGGAACACATGTTGTCGCTACTTCTCCTCGAGGCAATTGTTATGGTGTTTGGGATCTAGAGACGAATCAATTAATTGAGATTGTGTCATTGGTTGATGCCTCTGGAGTCGTGGTGGAGCAAAGTGGAGTAAATCCGCCACAGTGGCATATAAGTTCAGGGGCAGGGAAAGTCGTCAACAGAACTGAAAGTGGGATGGTAACAAGTCATCAAACGAATGTGATGTGGGATAACCATTGGAATCGAATTCCCCTAAAATAATAGCCGTGCTATTCTTAGTGTAATTATTTTAGGAAGAGACAAATATGAGCTTACAATATCAAATTATTCCTGTGACTTCATACGAGCAAAACTGTTCAATCGTATGGTGTGATGAAACCATGAAAGGCGTTGTGATCGATCCAGGTGGTGATGTTCAATTGCTGAAACAAGCAATTGAGGCATTAAATGTTGATGTTGTGCATATGGTATTAACTCATGGTCATTTAGATCATGTAGGTGGTACAGAAGAGCTGGCTGCTATGACTAATGCAACGATTGTTGGTCCGCATAAAGAAGATAATTTCTGGTTGCAAGGTCTTCCAAACCAAAGTGAGCGATTTGGTTTCCCTCACACAGAGGCATTTGAGCCAAGCCAATGGTTAAATGAAGGTGATGTGATTGAGTTTGGTAATCAAAAATTAGACGTTCTGCATACGCCGGGTCATACTCCAGGTCACGTAGTACTGTTTAATCAAGAAGCAAAAATGGCATTCGTTGGCGATGTACTGTTTAAAGGTGCCATTGGTCGTTCAGATTTCCCTAAAGGGGACTTTGATACGCTTATTTCTTCTATCAAAACAAAACTATGGCCATTAGGTAATGACATGAGATTTGTACCAGGTCATGGTCCAGAGTCAACATTTGGTCATGAGCGTCAAACGAACCCATTTGTCGCTGATAAAATGCCACTTTGGTAAGAAATTTTGTAAAAGTGACGGACTTTTCACCATACAGTGTCGTCATGTCTATAAATATGGCGCGTTTTTTGGTATAAAACGCGCTTCGCCAATTCCAATACAACTATTTGGGTTACATTTTAGGAATTGACATCTTTTTTCCGCTATCGATTTGAGAGGGTAACTCACAAATATAGATATAGCGCAACGGAGTTTAAGTTTCATGAAAATTGCTCACAAACGTAAAGTTCAGTCTAAGCTGCATAAACGCATTAAAGCTAAAGTTACTGCACCAAAAACTGAAGTGAAAAAAGCAGCTAAACCTGCAAAAGTAGCTAAACCAGTTGAGAAAAAAGTGGAAGCAGTAGTTGCAGAAGCACCAAAAGCAGCAACAGACATCGCACTTACGCCAAAGCAACAGACTGTATTTGACATTGTTTGTCAAAATCCTGAAGGCATCAATTCAAAAGAAATTGGTCTTGCAGCTGGTCAAGAAGAAGCAAAAGCGGCAGCATGGGCAACAGGTGGCTTGAAGAAGCTGGTTGAAGAAAACCTAGTTGTACGTGAACAACTTGCTGGTAATAAAGTGATTTATAAAGCGGCTTAATCGTTTAATAAACTACTTTATAGACACAAAGAAGCCGAGATTACCTCGGTTTTTTTGTGCCTTGAAAATGATGTTTAGATAGTACCAATTCCATTAATGACCATCTAATTATAAAAATAAAGGGCATACTAAGATACCCTTTATTTTTGTCATTCTGATTGATGTGAATTTAGAATTTAAGTTTCACTTCAAGGCCGATAAATTGGTCAGTATAAGGCATACCCGCATCGTAAGCGTATTGAGCAGCATCACCATTACTAAACCATGCGTTGTAAGCTAGATTAACTTCTGTCTCATCGCCCCAAGCATCGGTTACCCAGTAATGGATATGACCAACAGGGTTTAAGAAGAATAGACTTACGCTACCTAATGTTTCAGAGCCCATTACTTCGCCACCATTTTCAGTAATACGAAGTTCTTGTTGAAGCATTACTTCACCGACAACAGCACCAAAGAATGGAGTAACGAATAAATCTTGAATAGATGGTACTTCAGCAAATGCCTCTACACCATACTCCCAGAAGAACGTTGACATTGTTGTCGAGTATAAGAAAGATTCAAACTCGTTAAAGCCTGCGTGACGAGCTGCTGTGTAGTAAACACCACCAAAGTAAGGGTGCATTACATAGTTTAAGAAGTGCTCATCTTTATCCCATACAGGACCTTGGCTTACGTTATCTTTCCATTTAGAGCCTAGGTTTTTAATGCTTGAATCTTCAGAATCCCACTTAGTGATGCTTTCTGGAAGAAAAGTCATTAAACCAACAGTTGCAACACTTAAACCAAGAATAGTGTATGACTGTTCCATTAGGTAGTCCCAATCACGCTCATCTGATACGCGAAGGTAGTGCGGTAATTGTGTGCTTTGCGCTAGGGAATCATTTTCAGCAACTTTAGAAGGTGTTTTACCATCTAAGCGCATTGGAGAAAAATCAAATGACGCATTTGAACAATAGCTAGAGTAGATATTTGTAGAACAGTCGTTTTGATAATCCATATCATAAGCGCTATTAGTATCTAGTGCGAAAGCATTTGTCGATGCTGTACACCCTAAAAGCAAACTGGCTATTGCTTGTTTTTTCACGAAAAGTCCTTAATACAATTAAATTTCTGAGCTAGCTCACAATTATCTACTATTCGAGAAAAAATGCAAAACATAAAAAACAATAGCGCCCGTTTATCTAAATGTAATTTAGGTAAATGAGCGCTATATAAGCAAAAAAATTTAAGTGTTATAAAGAACTGATAATTTGACTAGCAATAATAAGCACACCGAAAGCAACAACAGCTATTAATGCGCTATTTCCACCGATTACTTGGTATTCCGAACCTTTTTTAGTTTTTCTTGCTGAAATAACTAAAGCTACCGGCAAGAATAGAGCAAGAATAACAAGAGCAATAGCGGCATAGCCTAAAGCCATGATAAAGCCTTGTGGGTAGAACAAAGCAAATAACAATGGTGGCGTGTAAGTTAATAAAGCGGTCACAATTGATGATTGTTGCCATTTTTTAGATGAATCACGTAAAAATTCAAATAATCCCAAACTGACACCAATGAATGAAGTTAATAGCGCAAGATCGGCAAACAAAGAAAGTGCTTGTTGAATAAATTGGTGATCTATTGTGCTTTGAATTTCAGTGATGAATTGATTTAGTCCGTTTATTTGGCCAAATTCATTTTGTGACAACAAGCCTAATGTCATTCCTTGCCAAAATAAGTAAACAATTAAAGGTAGGGAAGAACCCACTAATAGACTTATTTTGATCTTTTTAACATCTAATTCAAGGTAGTTCACGATTGCTGGAATACTGCCATGAAATCCAAACGAAGTGAAAATAACGGGTAATGCTGTGATAAATACACCTTGCTCAACAGGCAGTGCTAATAGGTATTCTCCAGTGATACTTGGCGTTAAAAAGAACAGAATAGAAACTAACATAACTAATTTTAACGTAAATAAACCACGGTTAATAATATCAACGGTTTTCGTACCAAATGTAATGATGGTAGCAACAATACAGGTAAAGATAATCGTTGACGCAAAATTTGAAAGCTCAAAAGGAAGCAGTTCATTTAATTTAGAATGAAACTGCTCACTTCCTCCGGCAATGTAAGCTGCACACAGAGCGTAAAAAAGAAACAACATAGAGAAGGTTGCTACTTTTTGTCCGTGTTTTCCTAAAAACTGACGAGCTAAACTATGAAGCGTTGCGCTCTGATCGCCATATTGATGTACTTCTAACATTAATAGACTTGTATAGCTCATGATTGCCCAAATACCAATCATTAATAAGCTTGCTGTAAAGAATCCTAGACTAGCAGAAACTAGAGGTAGGGCTAACATGCCTGCACCTATGGTTGTTCCTGCAATAATTAATGAGCTTCCAAGTACTTTTGTCTTCATATACTTCTTCTTTCTTAAATTAGAGTAAATTTGGGTGCTTATTTTCGATGGTAGAAATGTACGACTATTCTGAATTGAATACAATAAAAATGTACAATTATAAATACAATGACTGTAATTTTATATTTACACATTGAGGTTGAAAGGCATTTTTATCAAAATAGAGTAAAATTAAAAGTAAGATGGTTTTTTAAAGTCACATATGTGATAAATTAGAAGTAATTATAGAAATATCAAAGAGGAAAGGTGCATGTTGCAAGTAGCAATGATTAGCACAGGCGAAGAAGTTTTACATGGTGATATTGTTGATACCAATGCTGCTTGGATGTCGCAACTTTTTTATCAACATGGCTTCAAATTATCAAATCGCTCTACTGTCGGCGATAACATTGATGCGTTAGTAGCAGAGATACACCATCAGACTAATCAAGCATCAATCGTAATTGTTAATGGTGGCTTAGGTCCAACCTCTGATGATATTTCTAGTGAAGCTGCGGCAAAAGTATTAAATACCAATTTGGTTATGTCTCAATATTGGCTTGATCGCATGCAAGCTCGTTACCTTGAACAAGGTAAAGAAATGCCACACAGTAATATCAAGCAAGCCATGCTACCTGAAGGTGCACAACTTATTGATAATCCAGTAGGGACTGCATGTGGATTCTTTATCGAAATAAACAAATCAATTGTTATTTTTACCCCAGGCGTACCGTCAGAATTTAAAGTGATGGTAGAGCACCAGATCTTGCCTCGAATGAAGCAATGGCACCCAATGGTTGAAGCGTCTGAATGTAGTCGTTTATTTACCTTTGGTTTATCAGAATCTGGTATTCAAGATAAGTTGCAACAAGTTCGTTTACCTCATGGCTTTGAAATTGGTTACCGCTCGGCACTTCCATTTATTGAAGTGAAATTGTTTGGCCCTAAAAATCATGATGGACGCTTTCCTACTTTAGAGAAAATGTATCATTTACTTGGTGATAATGTAGTGAGTGTTGATGAATCGATGCTACCTAACGTAGGTGCACTTTTAAATGAATTTTCACTAAACTTCACGGTTGCTGAACAAGCGACAGGTGGGTGGTTAACTAATTGGTTGCAAGAGGATGAACAAATTCGTTCTCATATGAAACAAGGTTGGATTTTATCATCTCAAGTCGATCAGCAAATGGCAGGGCAAGATCCACTAGCTGCTGCGTTAGCATTAGCAGCAGCAACAAGAGAGAGAACACAGACATCAATTGGTTTATCTTCAGGGCCAATGCTTGAAGGGAAAGTCGCAGTGGCTCTTTCTACATCATATGGCGAGTGGGGACAGTTGGTAAGTCTGAAGCGAGACTATAGCTATAATGAAATGCGCTCTATTATTTCAACACTAATGTTAGATATGTTGCGCCGTTGCTTAGAACGCAAGCCTATGTTTGGTGAGTACCAATCGCTAAATAGAGAATCTGAAATCTATGTACCGCAAAGTGCACTGTAGACACATTTCAGAATAAGACATAGAACACAAATAAGCCCAATAGGATAACTCTTGTTGGGCTTTTTTATGCTTTTTTAACTAACGTTTGAAATTGTAGCCCTTCAATAACTAAGTCCGTTTTCGCTTTACACACGCAGGGAAGAATTTCATTTGGTCCGATAAAAGCAAGGGGAAAAGATTGATATTCCACTTCGCCTGATACTAGAGTACAACGACAAGTACCACAATCGCCACTTCTGCATTGAGATTCAACAACCAGCCCTTGTTGCTCCATTACTTCTAATAAAGAACGATGTGATGTGTTGTGTAGCGTTATTATCTTGTTGATGTGTATTTTAGTCATGCTTAAAGAGCTTTCAGTTTATTTCCCTTAAGAAAGAGTAACACAAGCCATGAAATATTGAAGGTGATAAATGAGAAATTAATATATGGTTTCTTTGATATGCGCTAATTCAAAATAGCAATTTCGGCCATTTTCTTTTGCCTGATATAGTGCTCTATCAGCAGTATTAACCAGAGAATTCAGACTGAGTTGGTTTTCAGGATCTTTGTTATAACCAATACCGACAGATATTGATAAATAGCACGAACAAGTTGATGCCTTATGTGGTATCAATAGCTTTTTGACTTCTATTAATAACTTATCTAATTTTTGGCGGATCTTTTCTGGCTTTATGCTCGGGATCAGGACGAAAAATTCGTCGCCACCATAGCGATATACTTGGGTCTCTAAACTATGAAAACCTTGCTTGATTAAACGACTCACTTGAATAAGAACTTCATCACCAGCAATATGGCCATAAGTATCGTTGTATTCTTTATAATGGTCGATATCGATCATTATCCCTGTGTACTCTTGATTTTGTTGTTGCTTTAATTGATTGAAATGAGCTTCAAGAGATTTTCTATTCCATACCTGTGTAAGGTGATCCGTTTGGGATAAATGCAAAAGTTGTTGGCGATTGTATTGGTTTTCAAGTGCGATGGATATGTAGCTTATGAGTTGTGAAAACAGTTCAAAATGGAAAGTTTGATACTGGTAGCTTTCTCTTGCTTGTATGGTGAACACCCCTTTTACTTCACCATTGATAGTAATAGGAGAGAACATAGCCGATTTAAATTGAACTTTACTATCACAACGATCACCTAACATTGCTACTTTTTGTTCGCTGTTCATATGATTAAAATAAAAAGCAGAATTACTTTTTATGCAGTAACTCATATAAGTGGCTTCACTTTTACAATCGGTGATGTATGGCGTTTGCGCTGGTAAATTATTATCCAAGTAATGAATCGTAATTTGATCTTGTTCAGAGTTATAAAATCCCAGAGCGAGCGTATCTGTTTGAAACAGAGAGGCAAGGTCTTGCTGTATTTGTGGCAATGCATTTTTAATATCACTACTGGTATTAATGTAATGCCCAACTTTATTTATAACGGCTAAATTATCCGATAGTGATTTCATGGTACTTAGGTTTAATTTAGCAACGTTTAAGCGATACAGCTGTTGTAAATAATCACCTTCACGCTTAAGCAACTCTCTTCTTGAATTAAGTAATGAAGAGGTAAGGGTTTGATAATGTTTCTCACGAATATTGATATCATCGATGTCTTTTATTCTTAATAGAATGATATCGTTGAAACCATCGATAAGCTTGTCACTTTCTATTTTTTTTGCCACAGCTAAGCCAAGAGCAATAAATTGATCTAGTTTTTTATATTGCAAGCAACTAGTTAAAAAGTGGCAATATTCTAAGATCATTTCAGCATAATAATAATCATGCTCGGATATTTGCATATTCTCAATAGATAAGAGGTGAAGTTTATCAGCTTGTTCGAATTCACCTGAATGGCTTGCTATCTCTGCTTTAATTTTGTAGTAAAACCCTAAATATCTTGGTTCATTTTTAATATCTTGATATAGCTTTTCAAGTAATTCATTTGCTTCGGCAAAAAGGAATTGCTTAGCTTTTATTTCTGCAATATTAAAATATGATAGGGCTGTGGCAGTCTTAGGACCATGTTGAGAAAGTAGTTCAGCAGCTTGTGTTAGGTAGATTAAGGCCTCATTAAAATTACCGATTTGACGGAAAATATCGCCAATGTTGTTTTTAATGATGCCCGTAATGTAACCATCACAAAACTGCTGCATTTTTTCGGCTTTTGCCAGAAATTTTTGAGCATAAAAGTAATTTCCGAGCATGCCATAAAGCGTGCCGATATTGTAATGACAGAAACAGATTAAAAATTCTTGTTGATTTTGTTGACTAAAATTAATCGCATCAAAAAAGACACTAATAGAGTCAATGAGTTTTCCTGAGCGAGAAAGTTGATAGGCTTGAAAAATGAGCTCAAATTCAGTTGGGATCGTTTTTTTTTGCTTTGATGCTTCGACCATTAAAAGATTAAGACGTAACTGTACCTGCTCTTTTGAAGAAGCCATAGGTAATTGTCGTACTTGTTCGAGCAGCAACTCATTCCATTGATTCTTAGCCATAATTCTTTTTTATAATTTTTATTCTAATTACAAGGGATTATCGCATGGATGCTCTTTTATATGAAGCGAAGTCTCATTTATGAGTTGTTAAAAATGAAAATTGTGCGCAAGGTTGAATTATTATCCGCAAATCTATCAATAAGATTTATTGCTGATAACAAAAAGCCGAGCATGAAAACTCGGCTTTGATATACATATGTTTGATTATAATTCGAAATCGCCTAAATCATCCGCATCAACATCATTGTCAATTTGGCCTACTAGGTAGGAACTGATTTCCGTTTCTTGTGGAGCAACTTGAACGTTATCAGAACTTAACCATGAATTAATCCATGGGATAGGGTTCTGTGTTGCGCCTTCGTAAGCACTATTTAGACCAACCGCTTTCATGCGAAGGTTCGTAATGTATTCTACGTATTGGCAAAGAATATCTTTGTTTAAACCAATCATTGAGCCATCTTTAAACAGGTAGTTTGCCCATTGTTTTTCTTGCTCAGCTGCTGCTTTAAATAGATCAAAACATTCTTGTTCGCATTCTGCTGCAATCTCAACAAACTCAGGATCATCTTGTCCAGTACGAAGTAAGTTCAACATGTGTTGAGTACTTGTTAGGTGTAATGATTCATCACGAGCGATCAGCTTGATGATTTTTGCGTTACCTTCCATCAGTTCACGTTCAGCAAAAGCAAATGAACAAGCAAAACTTACGTAGAATCGAATGGCTTCTAATGCATTAACTGACATTAAGCATAGGTATAATTTCTTTTTAAGCTCACGCTTAGAAATAGTAATTTCTTGACCGTTTAAAACGTGTGTACCTTCACCGAAGCGATGATAATCATTTGTTGCTTGAATTAGATTATCGTAATAGTGAGCAATGTCTTTTGCACGTTTTAGGATCTCTTCATTTTCAACAATATCGTCAAAAATAACAGAAGGGTTATTAACGATATTACGAATAATATGAGTATAAGAACGTGAGTGAATTGTTTCAGAGAACGACCAAGTTTCAATCCACGTCTCTAGTTCAGGAATAGAAACAAGAGGAAGTAAAGCAACATTTGGACTACGACCTTGAATTGAATCAAGCAACGTTTGGTACTTTAAGTTACTGATGAAGATGTGTTGTTCGTGTTCTGGTAAGTTGTTGTAATCAATACGGTCACCAGAAACATCAACTTCTTCCGGACGCCAGAAAAATGAAAGCTGTTTTTCGATAAGTTTTTCAAAAATTTGAAATTTTTGTTGGTCATAACGAGCAACGTTTACCGAGTTGCCTAAAAACATAGGTTCTTTCAATTGATCATTTTTTTCTTGTCGGAAAGTACTGTACGCCATGGAAACCTCAATGTTATCAAAGCCAAAGAAATAGAAAAGGGCTCTTTATTTAAAAATTATGCCGATAGATACCTATACGAACTTAGGTACATATTGGATTAACCATTAAAGATGTTGAAACTAAAGATAATAAGCCCGCTAATGAAAGCGGGCTAAATATTAATGTGAAAACTTAGATCTTACAACCGCCGCCTGCACAATCGTCATCTTGTCCTAGGTCGTCTTGTGAGTCGCTAGCACCATCACGAGTGTTATGGTAGTAAAGTGTTTTAAGACCAAGCTTATAAGCAGTTAGAAGGTCTTTTAATAACAGCTTCATTGGCACTTTGCCATTTGGTTGAATGTTTGGATCATAATTAGTATTCGCTGAAATTGCTTGGTCAACGAATTTTTGCATGATGCCTACAAGTTGTAGATAACCATCATTTGAACCAATATTCCAAAGTAGTTCATAGTTGTTTTTCAGATTCGCAAAATCAGGAACCACTTGCTTCAAAATACCATCTTTTGATGCTTTAACTGATACAAAACCACGTGGTGGTTCAATACCGTTAGTTGCATTTGAGATCTGAGAAGACGTCTCAGACGGCATCAATGCAGATAGTGTAGAGTTACGTAGACCGTGTGTCTTGATCTCTTCACGCAATGTTTCCCAATCTAAATGTAATTCTTCATTACAGATAGCATCGATATCTTTCTTGTAAGAATCGATAGGTAGAATACCTTGAGCATAGGTTGTTTCATTGAAAGCAGGACATGCGCCTTGCTCTTTTGCTAGACCAACAGATGCTTTTAATAGGTAGTATTGAATCGCTTCAAATGTTTTGTGCGTTAAACCATTTGCACTACCATCAGAGTATTTCACACCATTTTTTGCAAGGTAGTAAGCGTAGTTAATAACACCCACACCTAATGTACGGCGGTTCATTGTTGATTTGTATGCCGCTGGAAGAGGGTAGTCTTGATAATCTAAAAGCGCATCAAGAGCACGAACAGCAAGTTCAGCAAGCTCTTCAAGTTCTTCTAGTTTTTCAATTGCACCTAAGTTAAATGCAGAAAGCGTACATAATGCAATTTCACCTTCTTCGTCATTAACGTGAGTTAGTGGCTTAGTTGGAAGTGCAATTTCTAAACATAGGTTAGATTGGCGTACAGGTGCAACACTTGGGTCAAATGGACTGTGTGTATTACAGTGGTCAACGTTTTGAATGTAAATACGGCCAGTTGATGCACGTTCTTGCATTAGCAGTGAGAACAGCTCAATTGCTTTTACTGTTTCACGTTTAATCGACGTGTCTTGCTCGTATTTTTCATATAGGCGTTCAAACTCAGCTTGATCAGCAAAGAACGCATCATATAGCCCTGGAACATCTGAAGGTGAGAATAAGCTAATGTTTCCGCCTTTGATTAAGCGTGTGTACATCAGTTTATTGATTTGTACACCGTAATCCATATGACGAACACGGTTTTCTTCAACACCACGGTTGTTTTTAAGAACAAGCAGAGATTCTACTTCACGGTGCCAAATAGGGTAGAACAGCGTTGCTGCGCCACCACGAACACCACCTTGTGAACAACATTTAACAGCTGTCTGGAAGTATTTGTAGAATGGGATACAACCTGTGTGGAATGCTTCACCATCACGGATTTCAGAACCAAGAGCACGAATACGACCTGCGTTGATACCGATACCAGCACGTTGAGATACATAACGAACAATAGAACCCGCTGTTGCGTTAATTGAATCTAAGCTATCGTCACACTCAATTAATACACATGAACTAAATTGACGAGTAGGAGTACGTACACCAGACATAATAGGCGTAGGTAGTGAGATCTTAAACTGTGACGTAGCATCATAGAAACGCTTGATGTAATCAAGACGGGACTCTTTTGGATATTTAGCAAATAAACACGCGGCAACTAAGATATAAAGGAATTGTGCACTTTCATAAATCGCGCCCGTTACGCGGTTTTGAACAAAGTACTTACCTTCAAGTTGCTTAACAGCGGCGTAAGAGAAATCCATGTCACGATTGTGATCGATCATTTGATCCATCAAATCAAATTCTTCTTGAGTATAGTCTTCAACAATATGCTTATCGTATTTACCAAGCTCGATAAGGTTCAGAACGTGGTTAAACAGCGTTGGTGGCTCAAATTGACCATACGCTTTTTTACGAAGGTGGAAAACAGACAATCGAGCAGCCAAATATTGATAATCTGGAGTGTCTTCAGAAATTAGATCCGCAGCCGCTTTAATGATGGTTTCATGAATATCAGAAGTCTTCATGCCATCGTAAAATTGGATGTGAGATTTCATTTCGACTTGTGACACAGAAACATTATCTAGACCTTCTGCAGCCCATGTGATCACTTTATGGATCTTATCTAGATTAATTTTTTCTGTGCTGCCATTTCGCTTAGTAACGGTAAGCTGTTGAGTCATTTGTCTACTTTTCCTTTAAATAAAGAACGAAGATGTAATTTTTGTAATTTTCGTTGTTAATTTGTGATCAAGCTCATAGTGGTGCGCTTTGAAATAAACACAAGATATAGGGCTTAATGATTAATTGACTACAAGATAGTGATTATTTTGCCTCTGATCAAGTTTCAAAATCATTGTCCCCTGTGGATAACCTATGAATTAAAAAAAACAGTAAGTATCTACTAACCTAATCACTTTAGTGATATCAAGGTGTGGGAAATGACGTTTTTTATTATGGTTGATAAGTAAGCAGTTAAAAAAATATTTTTCTTGATTTTTGTCGTTTATGAGGATCTTTGCATTTTAGAAAAAAATGATGATTTCTCATTCAATTTGGCATGATAAATGAAATGTGGAATTTAGGTATAGCAGTATATTAATTAAGGTTATAAATGGCTCTTTAATGAGACGCTTGTATAATAAAAAGCCATTTAGTTTAAGAAAGAAGCAGAAGGTTATAATGTAGTGTGAACAATATAATTAACATCTACATTCTTACCAAGAGAGTAGGTATCGGTAAGAGGGTTATAATGCAAACCGGTAATACCGCGCTCTTGTAATGCGGTTTGATCTAACATTTTTAAGAGTTCAGAAGGGCGAATGAACTTATTATGATCGTGTGTACCTTTTGGTACTAACTTTAATAGTTGCTCTGCACCAACAATAGCAAATAAATAAGACTTGATATTGCGGTTTAGGGTTGAGAAGAATACGTGCCCACCAGGTTTTACCATTTTCGCACAAGAACGGATCACTGAAAGCGGATCTGGTACGTGCTCAAGCATTTCCATGCAGGTAACCACATCATACGTTTCAGGATTCTCTTCAGCATGTTGCTCAGCTGTTGATTGAACGTACTCGAGTTTTGTTCCTGTTTCTAAAGCGTGTAAGCGTGCAACAGTTAAAGGTTCTTTTCCCATGTCTAAGCCAACAACATCGGCACCTTGCTTTGCCATGCTTTCAGCTAAAATCCCGCCACCACAGCCCACATCAAGTACTTTTTTACCAAAGAGGCCATTTGCGTTTTCAAGCACGTAATTCAAACGAAGAGGGTTGATTTGATGTAGAGGTTTAAATTCACCTTCTAAATCCCACCAACGTGAAGCCATATCTTCAAATTTTTTGATTTCTGCCGGGTCGACATTTAACTGCTGAGTCATAGTTAATATTCCTTTTTTATATCCCTCTATTATATACAGAAAAAAAAGAGAAAGTGAGCATTTAAAACGGCGATTTTTTCAGCACATTTTCTGAGGTTTATCAAGAATATGATGCTCAGGTGTGTGACTTGCACCCGATTTCGCAGGATTCTTAAGCTTAAGAGGCATTTTACAAATTAAAACGGTGCGAAATCCCACTTAACTGTGCTATATTTTGCAATCTTGCACGTTTATCAGTATTAATTATCTTGGTGCATAGAAATAGTATTATTTGTTAAGGCAATTGATATTGATACGACAGAACTAATTGAGGGATATTGGCTCTATGAGCGATCTTGCTAAAGAGATCACGCCCGTAAATATTGAAGATGAGCTTCGAGGTTCTTACCTAGACTATGCGATGTCAGTAATCGTTGGTCGTGCTCTTCCCGATGTGCGTGATGGCCTAAAACCAGTACACCGCCGCGTTTTATTCGCAATGGATGTACTAGGTAATGATTGGAATAAACCATATAAAAAATCTGCCCGTGTTGTTGGCGATGTAATCGGTAAATATCACCCTCATGGTGATAGTGCTGTTTATGACACCATCGTACGTATGGCGCAACCGTTCTCACTACGCTATATGCTAGTTGATGGCCAAGGTAACTTTGGTTCTATCGATGGTGACTCAGCGGCGGCGATGCGTTATACCGAAGTTCGTATGGCGAAAATCGCTCACGAACTGTTGGCTGACCTAGATAAAGAAACTGTAGATTATGTTCCTAACTATGATGGTACAGAACAGATCCCTGCAGTATTACCAACAAAGATCCCGAACCTACTTGTAAATGGTTCATCGGGTATCGCGGTTGGTATGGCAACAAACATCCCACCACACAACTTAACAGAAGTGGTAAATGGTTGTTTGGCTTTCATCGAAAATGAAGAAATCACGATCGATGAGCTAATGAACTATATCCCAGGCCCTGACTTCCCGACAGCTGCATTGATCAGTGGTCGTAAAGGCATCGTTGATGCTTATAAGACAGGTCGTGGTAAAGTTTACATGCGTTCTAAAGCAAATATCGAAGCTGACAAAAATGGTAAAGAAACCATTATTGTTACTGAGATCCCTTATCAAGTTAACAAAGCTCGCTTGATCGAAAAGATTGCTGAGCTAGTTAAAGATAAGAAAGTAGAAGGCATTTCAGCACTACGTGACGAATCTGATAAAGATGGTATGCGTATTGTTATTGAATGTAAGCGTGATGCAGTAGGTGAGGTTGTTCTTAATAACCTTTACTCTCTGACTCAACTTCAAACTACATTCGGTATCAACATGGTTGCACTAGATAATGGTCAACCAAAACTATTCAACCTGAAAGAAATGTTGAAGTGTTTCGTTGATCACCGTCGTGAAGTAGTAACTCGCCGTACTATTTTTGAATTACGCAAAGCGCGTGATCGTGCTCATATCCTTGAAGGTTTAGCACTAGCATTAGCGAACATCGATGAAATCATCGAATTGATCCGTAATGCACCAACACCAGCAGAAGCAAAAGAAGGTCTAATCTCACGTGGTTGGGATTTAGGTAACGTTGCTTCAATGCTAGAGCGTGCTGGTACTGATGCTGCTCGTCCTGATTGGTTAGAGCCAGAGTTTGGTATTCGTGAAGGTAAATACTTCTTAACAGAACAACAAGCTCAAGCAATTCTAGAACTTCGTCTACACCGTTTAACTGGTTTAGAGCACGAGAAGATTTTAGATGAATACAAAGCACTATTAGATGAAATTGCAGAGCTAATGCATATTCTTGCAAGCACTGAACGTCTAATGGAAGTGATCCGTGACGAATTAGTGATGGTTCGCGACATGTACGGTGATGAGCGTCGCACTGAAATTGGTGCAGCGATCCATGACATCGACATGGAAGACCTAATTACACAAGAAGATGTTGTCGTAACACTTTCTCGTGAAGGTTATGTTAAGTACCAAATTCTAAGCGATTACGAAGCACAACGTCGTGGTGGTAAAGGTAAGAGTGCAACTAAGATGAAAGATGAAGACTTCATCGAGCGTCTACTTGTTGCGAATACTCATGATAATATCCTTTGTTTCTCTACACGTGGTAAAGCGTATAGCTTGAAAGTGTTCCAATTACCTCAAGCAAGTCGTACTGCTCGTGGTAAGCCAATCGTAAACATTCTTCCTCTAGAAGAAGGTGAGCGTATTACAGCGATTCTACCAGTATCTGAATACTCTGAAGATAAGTTTATCTTTATGGCAACAGGTGATGGTACTGTTAAGAAAACATCACTAGATCAATTTGCAAAAGTTCGTGCAAACGGCTTAATCGCAGTAAATCTACGTGAAGATGATTCACTAATCGGTGTTGATATCACTGATGGTTCAAGTGAAATCATGCTGTTCTCTAAAGCAGGTAAAGTGGTTCGTTTCAACGAAGAACAAGTTCGTGGTATGGGCCGTACAGCTTCTGGTGTTCGTGGTATGAAACTGTCTGGTGAAGATCAGGTTGTTTCGTTAATCGTTCCTTCTAATGAAGGCGATATCTTAACAGTGACTCAAAATGGTTACGGTAAACGTACTGTTCTTTCTGAGTACCCTGCGAAGAGCCGTGCAACGCAAGGTGTTGTATCTATCAAAGTTTCTGAACGTAACGGCAGTGTTGTCGGTGCAGTTCAAGCTGAAGATGGCGATGAATTCATGATGATCACTGACGCAGGTACGCTAGTACGTACTCGTGTATCAGAAGTTAGCCAAGTGGGTCGTAATACTCAAGGTGTAACATTGATCCGTACTTCTGAAAATGAAAATGTAGTTGCACTGCAACGCATTGATGAAGTTGAAGAAGCTGAAATCATTGAAGGCGAAGAGGGTGAAGTAACAGAGGCAACAGTAACAACTGAAGCAACTGAGACTCCTCAAGCTGATACCGATGCTGAGAGCACTGAAGAATAATTTATTCTGATGTTTCCAAATAAAAAGCCCGCTTAGAAATAAGCGGGCTTTTTTTATTATTAAAAAACGTCGAAAATACCTTGTTCTGAATATAAGTTTGAGGCAATAACAAACGTTTTTTTGCCACAAGAAATACAAACAGGTGGACCAAACCACGCAGCATAGCATTCGCCACATGAATAATGAGCATTAATTAAACGTAAATGAGTTTTATCAGGAATTACGTTTAAAGCCGCTTGCTGTAACTTAATTTGTCTTTCATCTTTTATTATTGTTTTCATTCTAGCCAACTTTACGGTGTTAATGAGATACATAAATTTCATTAATGAGATACCTATAAAGGAGTATGATATGATATGGCTCGTAAAACAATAATGCAGATTGTGATCTAGATTATCTTTTTGAAAATAAAAAAGAGTGCGGAAGCACTCTTTTATAAGTCATTATTTATTTTATAAATTTTAGTTATTATAAGCGGTTTTTAGAGCAACAAATCGCTCGACTAAGTCATCGATAGAAGCTTGATCGTAAGCCTTTAAACCCGTCGCTATCATTCGCTTAGTACCATGACCCACTTCTTCACCGTTTTCAGTAAATTTAAAGTTTAACTTAACAATGCCACGCTTTCCTTCGATATCCATGGTTGCGCCAGTAAACTCAACACTTGGTGCAGTAAGATCAAGTCGAGTAAACTCAATATCCATACTTTCATAAATTACTAATGGGCGCTGACAATTAATCATTAATTGTTTTTCTTCCATTAATGGAACCATGATATGAGGGAAGTTCATTCCTGAAAATTGAACATATTGTTTTACAACATGTTCAATGAATTCTGGATTAAGATTTTTTTCACCGCTACGACTTACGTGAAGGTATACTTTATCATTATCGTCTGAAAGCGAGTATTCACCTTGCTCTGTGTGGTTAATATGTAATGCTGTACCGTTAGATACCATACCTGCAAAATCGAAGTGCATTTTATTACTGATGCCAGTTTTGGATAATAAAACTGCAAATAATAAATCACCTGGAACACAGAAACGCTTAGAATCCACATCATGAATTGGGTTAAAATCACCAGCCACTTTTTTTGCAAAATCGCTTGCTTGTTGGCGTGTGAATTCAAATGAGTTATCTGTTTCTGAAAAATATTGATTTAACTGCATAATAAATTTGGTAAAAACCTAGCTAATGAAATAACTCGGCTAGTATAACCAATCTCTTCTCATCTAATGGTCTATCCAGTGCGAATAAACGTAAAAACAATCAGTTAAACGTTTCAAAATGTAGAAAAATTGACATTTACTTCACGATTATCTCGATATAATCACAAGTGAAGTACTCACATCAACCAGTGTATTTATTGTATCTAAGGTTGAATATTAAGGTTAAAGAATGAAATCGTTAATAATGGTAGGGCTAGTTTTTTCATTAATGGCACCAAGTTACCGTGCGCAAGCAGAAGAAAAGCAATCTGGAGATCTCGCTGCAGACATTGGTGCGGTTGGGATTCCTGTTATTGCAGGCTCGATAGCTTTATATAAAGAAGATTACGATGGTTTTTGGATGTTTGCTAAAGGTGCTACTTATACTTTAGCTGCAACACAAGCGTTAAAATATACGGTAAAAGAGGAGCGACCGAATGGAGAGGACAATTTAAGTTTTCCATCTGGGCATTCATCGTCTGCATTCCAAGGTGCTTCATACTTACAGTTCCGTTATGGTTGGGAATATGGGGTTCCTGCTTATATAGGGGCGAGTTTAGTTGGATATTCACGTGTAGAGAATGAACACCATTATTGGCGTGATGTAATTGCCGGTGCAGTATTGGCGACAACCATTCAATATTTGGTTACTGATAAGTATCTTGATTCAAATAGCGTCATGATTGCACCTGTGATCAGTGATGAACAAGTTGGAATCGCAGCATCTTTCTCATTTTAATTGGCAAATGGTGTACAAGCGAGTAAAATCAGCTCCCTTTTAATAATGCTAGGTGTACCACAATGTTTATTGGATTTGACTACGGAACCGCTAACTGTTCAGTTGCGACCATTCAAAATAACCAAACAAAATTACTAAAACTAGAAGGGGATAATACTTTTATTCCTTCTGCGTTATGTGCACCTACTCGTGAAGCGGTTTCTGAATATTTATTTCGTATTTGGGGCGTTCAGCCAAGTACAGATATAAATGAACGTTTGCTTCACACTGCAATTTCATACAATCGTGAAGAAGATATTGATGTTGATGCTGAGTCGATGACATTTGGCCAAGCTGCATTAAATATGTACATCGAAGATCCTGAAGAAGTGTATTACGTAAAATCACCAAAATCATTCTTAGGGGTATCTGGTTTACGTGATGTACAAGTGAGTTTATTCGAAGATCTTGTTACTGCTATGATGAAAAACATCAAAAACAATGCAGAGCAAGAACTACAGCAAGATATTACGTCGACAGTAATTGGCCGCCCAATTAACTTCCAAGGCGCAGCAAGTGACGAAGCTAATGCACAAGCAATCTCAATTTTGTCACGTGCAGCAATGCGTGTGGGTTTTAAAAATATTGAGTTTCAATTTGAGCCAGTAGCGGCAGGTTTAGACTTTGAACAAACATTAACAGAAGACAAAACGGTTCTGATTGTCGATATCGGTGGTGGTACGACGGACTGTTCAATGATTCAAATGGGGCCGTCTTGGCGTGAACACCATGATAGAACGAAAGGGATCTTATCTCACAGTGGTTCTCGTATTGGTGGTAACGACTTAGACATTTACCTAGCACACCGTCAGTTTATGCCTTTACTTGGTTCACAGAGTCGAACTCATAAAGGCTTAGAATTACCAATGACGCAGTTTTGGAACCCAATTGCCATCAATAACATTGTTGCTCAACTGGACTTCTTTGGTTTTGGTAATCGTAAACATTTAATACAGATGCTTAATGATACTCAAGAGCCAGAAAAAGTTGCACGTTTAATTAAACTTTATGATGAAAAATTAAGTTACAAACTGCTACGTGATGCAGAGCAAACGAAAATAGCGTTGTCAGAATACGCTGAGCAAGCGGTAGATTTAAGTTACCTTGATGAAGGTTTAACTTTGAATATTTCTCAACAATGTCTAGCAGAAGCAATTGCGAAGCCACAAGAGAACATTAATAAGTTGATTAAAGAAGCGATCGTTCAAGCAGGCACGACACCAGATATCATTTATGTAACTGGCGGTTCTGCTCGTTCTCCAATTCTACGTTCAGCATTACAACAGCAATTACCAAACATTGAGATTGTTGGTGGCAATTATTTTGGTTCGGTTACAGCTGGATTAGCACATTGGGCAAACTACTGCTTTGGATAATGAACTCCATTTTATTAATTGTTAATTTTCGAGCTGCATTGTCGCAGCTCGAATTGTATTAGGAAAACACAATGAAAACAGCACCAACAGAAATGACGTTTTTTGAGCGTTTTGAATCAGATATTTTATCGGGTAAGAAAGTGATCACAATTCGTGATGAATCAGAAAAGGATTATGTGGTTGGAACCGAAGTTGAAGTCAGCACTTATGAAGACAATCGTCGTTTTTGCCGATTAGCTATCGATAACGTTGAACCAATCAATTTTGATGATCTTAATCAGTACCATGCTGAACAAGAGAATATGACATTAGAAGAACTTAAAAATATTATCGAAGAAATTTACCCGAATAAAGGTCAACTTTACGTTATCTCTTATCATTTAGTTTAAAGGGAATAGAGGTCAATAATGGAATTATTATCTATCGACTTTTTAGGTCAGCCACTTCGTTTAGAAGGCTCAATGGCAGGTTGGCAGCGATTATTTTGGAGTAATACTCTCGTTGCTCAACACGCTGCATCAGCTGATCATAATGATCACTATCATCATGAGTTTCAGTTAACTCAAGGTGAAAAAATCATCACTTGTCAGTTAGAGGCCAAAGTGACTTGGCAACCATTCCTTATTGAATATCGCGCAATGATTGATGGTGAGTTAGTAGCAGAAGGCAGTCGTAACGAAAAAGACATTGAAAAACAGGTTCCGCATACACCTATTAAAGCCGAGCGTAAATTCAGTTTAATAGGGTTAGTTTCATTAGGAATGAAGGCATTAAAAAGTGCCAAACTAATTAAGGTTGTTTTAGCTTCTGCAAGTCTTGCTGCATACTCGTGGTTATTCTCTATTGAATTCGCTTTATCTTTGATCGCTTGTTTAATGTTTCATGAGTATGGACATATAAAAGCGATGAAATATTTTGGAATGAAAACCAAAGGTATTTACCTTATACCATTTTTAGGCGGCTTAGCTCTGAGTGATGAGAAGATAAATACGCGATGGCAAGATGTGGTTATCTCGATTATGGGGCCATTTTTTGGCTTAATCCTTTCGCTTATTCTTATGGTGGTATATTGGATAACAGGGGAGATGTTCTTTGCTGGTCTTGCTGTATTTAATGCATTCTTAAATTTATTTAATTTATTACCAATACTCCTATTAGATGGTGGGCACGTTTTAAAAAGTATTAGCTTTTCAATGAACAGTAAGCTTGGTATTTTTTTATGCGCGCTTGCTGCTATTGGTGGTGTCATATTAAGTTACCAATTAGGTCTAGCACTATTTGGTTTTTTACTTATTATGGGGAGCTTAGAGATTGTATTTGAGTGGCGAGGTCGTCATCAAAGTCATTTATTACCACTGGATCGATACGGACAAATTATTTCATCGGTTTGGTATATAGGGTTAGTGAGTTCTTTAATTGGTATTATTTGGTATTTTGCAAGTAGCGGTGATGCTTTGTTGCGATTACCGATGCAAATACTAGGGACCTAATCCTATCGGCGTTATTCTAGAACTAAGGTCATTAGCTCATAATAGCTAAAAGGAATTTACGGATGTTTAAAAAATTAAAAGCGTCTCTTGGTATTGGAGCCGCAAAAGTGGATACCATTTTGGAAAATGCAGAGCTTTTTCAAGGTGATAAACTTATCGGTGCGGTTCATATTCAAGGTGGTGATATTGAACAGCAAATTGATGCTATTCATATTAAACTGAATACAGAAATTAAAATTGAAAATGATAATGGTGTGAGTTATCAAACATTCACTTTATTTCATACTCAAGCGGTTAATCCATTTGTTATCCAAGCTGGTGAGCAGAAAAAATTACCATTTACGATTAAGTTACCTGATGAAACCCCAATTACTGCATTGAATGTTCGCAATAACCACTGCGATGTATGGGTTGAGACGGTATTAGATATTGATTATGCATTGGACCCAACGGATCGAGATCTATTGATTGTAAAACCATTACCAGTCGCTGGATCGATTATTCAGCAAGTTGAGCAAGCAGGCTTTAGTATGGTAAAAGCCGATGTTGAAAAGGGCTTTTTAAACGGAGGCCACTTCAAATCTCACTCTGGTTGTTACCAAGAAATTGAATTTAGAAGTAGTGGTTTTATTAATAAGAAAGAAATTGAATTGTCATTTATCTTAGATGGCAGTGTTCTTCATTGTTTAGCTGAGGTCGATCGTTCACTTGGGTTTAATCGTGGTGATCAATACATTTCATTTTCTTTAGGCTTAAATGCGTCTAGTGCTGAAATAAATAATGCCGTGCAACGAATTTTACGCGTATAAAGATTGACGAAGTACGGTGTAGTAAATAAAAAGATTACATGCATTAATAAAGCTCTCTACATTTAGAGAGCTTTATTTGTTTTATGCTTCTATAGCATTATAAAACGTTATTTTTGGTTCTTCTTCTAAAAGACCATCAAGGTTAGCAATCAAATCAGTAAAATGTGTTTCTTTACAATGTGAATCAAAAGCATTTTGGTCAGCAAACTGTTCTTGAAATAAAAATTTATGGTTATCTGATTGGTCTTGAAATAAACAATAGCGAATACAGCCTTTTTCATTACGAGTGGGCGCTAATATTGCTTTTAGTAATTGATGTAATGCTTCTTCTTTTCCAGCTTTAGCGCAGAACTGTGCAGTCAAGTGAATCATTTTGTTTCTCCAATTTATTTATTATAAATAACGACCAGCTCGTTGAATAAATTCAATCTTGTAGCCGTCAGGATCAATAACGAAAAAGAACGTCGCTAATAACACGCCTTCATGATCAAATGATTTAATGTCTGAAGTGTTAATACCATATGTATTTAGGCGCTTATGTGCCGTGTGAATACAATCCACACTTACTGCGATATGCCCATACCCGTTGCCGTGAACATAGGGTTCATCTTGATTGTGGTTATGAGTTAATTCGATCTCGAATCCTGTTTCAGAATTAGCAAGGTAAGTCAGTGAAAAATCATCAAAGTGATATTGATTCACGATATCTAGTTCTAGTGCATCACGGTAGAATTTGATGGAGGCAGGTAAGTCATGCACTCTCACCATGCTATGTATTAGTTTTGTCATGGGTTCTCCTTGTGAACGAGAACATCATAATGAGAGTTTGAAGTAGGGTGGTAGTACGTGAGTACGACAAATGATAAATCTATTAAAATTAATGTGTCATTAAAGAGTTAAGAGTGTTTCTTGGGGTTTACGTGAATAAATTAAACAAGCACAGCGAAGTAACGAAGCAAAATTAGTGACCTCTCCGTTATGTTCTAATGCTTCATTGTATATTGTAGAAATAAAACGAGGGACGCTTAAACCTTGGTACTCAGCGATTTCTTCAAGCGTTTCCCAAAAGCTGGCTTCTAGTTTTACACTGGTAGCATGACCATCAATTCGAATAGAACGAGTGATGAATTGGTAGTTTTCAGTTGGCTGATGAGCAAATATTTCACACATAAATATCATAGGTCTGTTGAGTGATTGCATTATTCTGTATGGAAATGAAGCGAGAATCAAATAACTGGGAAATATCATTTTTGTGATCTTGATTCTTTTTTTGCATTAATGAGTTAAGAAACGTACAATAGCGCTCTTGTGAGTATTCCCGACCTTTGTGTGGTTGATTGATTCTCACAACTACTCTATATACAACGTATTTTTCGTTTATTAATTTTTAGCATGTGTTGCTTCGTGTGCAACACCACTGTAAAGGATAAAACATGCCTGTAATTACTCTTCCAGACGGTTCTCAACGTCAATTCGATAACGCTGTTTCAACTATGGATGTCGCTGCTGACATCGGCCCAGGTCTTGCGAAAGCTTGTATCGCTGGTCGTGTTGATGGTGTTCGTGTTGATGCGTGCGATTTAATTGAAAATGACGCTCAACTTGAAATCATCACAGCAAAAGATGAAGACGGTTTAGAAATCATTCGTCACTCTTGTGCGCACCTTTTAGGTCACGCAGTTAAGCAGCTTTTCCCTGAAGCTAAGATGGCGATTGGTCCAACAATCGATAACGGTTTCTACTACGATATCGATATGGAGCACTCTTTAACGCAAGAAGATCTTGATAAGATTGAAAAGCGTATGAAGGATCTTGCTAAGACCAAGTACCAAGTAATTAAGAAGAACGTAAGCTGGCAAGAAGCGCGTGATACTTTTGAAGCACGCGGTGAAACTTACAAGATTGAAATCCTTGACGAAAACGTATCTAAAGACGATCGTCCAGGTTTATATCACCACGAAGAATACATTGATATGTGTCGTGGTCCTCACGTTCCTAACATGAGCTTCTGTCAGAACTTTAAGATTCTGAACGTTGCTGGTGCATATTGGCGTGGTAACAGTGACAACAAAATGCTGCAACGTGTCTACGGCACTGCATTCCAAGATAAGAAGTTGCTTAAAGCACACCTTATCCGCCTAGAAGAAGCAGCAAAGCGTGATCACCGTAAAATTGGTAAGCAGCTTGATCTGTTCCATATGCAGCAAGAAGCTCCAGGTATGGTATTCTGGCACCACAACGGTTGGACTATCTTCCGTGAACTAGAAGTATTTGTTCGTGAAAAACTAACTCAGTACGATTACCAAGAAGTAAAAGGCCCATTAATGATGGACCGCGTACTTTGGGAACGTTCTGGTCACTGGGACAAATACGCTGAAGCGATGTTCACAACAAGTTCTGAGAACCGTGAATACGCAATTAAACCAATGAACTGTCCAGGTCACGTTCAAATCTTTAACCAAGGTCTGAAATCATACCGTGATTTACCATTACGTATGGCTGAGTTTGGCTCATGTCACCGTAACGAACCATCTGGTGCTCTACACGGTATTATGCGTGTTCGTGGCTTCACTCAAGATGATGCACACGTATTCTGTACAGAAGCACAAGTTCAACAAGAAGTTAAATCTTGTATTGAAATGGTTTATGATACATATCAGACATTTGGTTTTGATAATATCGTAGTTAAGCTGTCTACACGTCCAGAACAACGCGTTGGTTCTGATGAAATGTGGGACCGTGCTGAGTCAGATTTAAAACTTGCTCTAGAGTCAATGGAGATTCCATACGAGATTCAAGAGGGTGAGGGTGCGTTCTACGGACCGAAAATTGAATTTACTTTGCATGATTGTCTGGACCGTGCGTGGCAATGTGGTACAGTACAGCTTGATTTTGCATTACCAGAGCGTTTAGGTGCAACTTACGTTGGTGAAGATAACGAACGTCACACACCAGTGATGATTCACCGCGCGATTTTAGGTTCACTAGAGCGTTTCATTGGTATCTTAATCGAAGACTATGCAGGCTTTTTCCCAACGTGGTTAGCTCCTGAACAAGCAATTGTTATGGGAATTACGGACAAACAAGCTGATTACGTACAAGAAATTGCAAAAAAACTGCAAAAAAATGGATTTAGAGTGAAAGCGGACTTGAGAAATGAGAAGATTGGCTTTAAAATCCGTGAACATACTTTGAAGCGTGTACCGTATATGCTTGTTTGTGGCGACCAGGAGATGGAAGCTGGAGAAATTGCAGTACGTACTCGTAAAGGTAAAGATTTGGGTAAATTCAAAATTGATGATTTTGTTGCATTCCTGCAGCAAGAAGTTAGTGCCCGAACGCTCAATACTGTGGAGGAATAAGGTATTAAAGGCGGAAAAAGAGCCCAACAGCCGGCTAAACAAAATGCTCATCGTCTAAACGGTGAAATTCGTGGCGTTAAAGAAGTGCGCCTAACAGGCCTAGATGGTGAATCAGTAGGTGTCGTTTCTCTAAACGAAGCTCTGGATGCAGCACTTGAAGCTGGTGTTGACTTAGTTGAAATCAGCCCAAATGCCGAGCCACCAGTTTGTCGTGTGATGGACTATGGCAAATTCCTCTTCGAAAAGGCGAAGGCTGCTAAAGAACAGAAGAAAAAGCAAAAACAGGTTCAGATCAAGGAAATTAAATTCCGACCTGGAACTGATATTGGAGACTATCAGGTAAAACTACGCAACCTGACTGGTTTCCTTGAAGACGGCAACAAAGTGAAGGTAACAATTCGCTTCCGTGGCCGCGAAATGGCTCACCAAAACATCGGTGTTGACGTTCTTAATCGTTTGAAAGCGGATACTGAAGAATTTGCAGTAGTCGAATCTTTCCCAACGAGAATTGAAGGTCGCCAGATGATTATGGTGTTGGCCCCTAAGAAGAAGTAATTTAGTGCATTCAAGTAATACAGCAGGGTAGCTGTTCGCAGTTACCCTGTTTTATTCGCCTAATTACTGTATGTTTAATCACGCAACAATGCGGAGTTATATTCATCATGCCTAAGATGAAATCAAACAAAGGTGCTTCTAAGCGTTTTAAGAAAACTGCTGGCGGTATCAAATTTAAGCACGCTACAAAACGTCACATCCTGACTAAACGTACTACTAAGAACAAGCGTCAGCTTCGTCCTAACTCTCTACTTCCAAAATGTGAAGTAGCAGCAGTTGCTCGTATGCTTCCATACGCATAATTTTTAGTATTTATTTATAATTTTAGTTTAGGAGAGACATAATGCCTCGCGTAAAACGTGGTGTACAAGCTCGTGCACGTCATAAGAAAGTTCTGAAACAAGCTAAAGGTTACTACGGTGCACGTTCACGTGTTTATCGTGTAGCTTTCCAGGCGGTAACTAAAGCAGGTCAATATGCTTACCGTGACCGTCGTAACAAAAAGCGTGTTTTCCGTCAACTTTGGATCGCTCGTATCAATGCTGCAGCTCGTCAAAACGAGATGTCTTACAGCCGTTTCATCAACGGTCTTAAGAAAGCATCTATTGAAATCGATCGTAAGATCCTAGCTGACATCGCTGTATTCGACAAAGTAGCATTCGCTGCTCTAGTTGAAAAAGCGAAAGCTGCTCTTTAATTAGAACAGTTTCAAAGGCTTTAAGACTAAATAAGGAGAGCACTAGCTCTCCTTTTTTTATGCTTCCAATTTATTCATATTCCAAGCATCAACCTCCTAATTCCCTTTCTATCTGTCAGTTTCTGTAAAGCTTATACAACTAACGTAAAGTTACTTTTGATTTAAAAACAAAAGCCTATTATTCACTCAATTGATTCATTTAATGAGTATTGAAAATGCGTAAATTTACTGTTCTGTTGCTTTTGCTATGGCTGCCATCTTTTGTTTCATCACTTACTCAATTTGATAGTGTGATGGATTTACGTAAACAATTAATCGTCTTAACTGGTTGGCTTGGTTTTGCTTATATGGGCGCCGCTATTGTTCTTTCCGCTCGCTTTAAATGGACAGAACGATTAGTAAAAGGGCTAGATAAGGCTTATGGTTTACATAAAAAATTAGGGATTTCAGCTTTTATTGCACTGCTCTTGCACTGGTTAGTGATTAAAGCTGCGCATTGGGCTGTGCAACTAGGTTGGCTTGTTCGTCCAACGCATGCAGGAAAAGAGAGAGTTATCACAGGTATTGATTGGATTTCTCTTGCAGAGAAAGTAGGTGATATATCGTTTAAGGTTTTTATACTTTTTACTATCATTAGCTTGGTTGAAAGAATCAGTTATAAAAAATTTAAAGGGATCCACAAAATTGGTGGAGCATTAATGTTGGCAGGTGTGTTTCATACGCTGTTTTTGATCAAATGGGATCTTTCATTAATCCCAATGAATATAGCTATTATACTTATCTCTGCTATTTCAGTTTGGTGTGCAATACTTTCACTAACGGGTTCTATTGGTAAGAAAAATAAAATAGGTGGTCAAGTAGTTCAGGTTGCTAAATTTAAAGATGATTCTGAATTTACTGTGGTGGCTCGTCTTCAAATTAAACTGGAGAGTGAACTGCGATATAAAGAGGGACAGTTTGCTTATATCAATTTTCATGACGGTGAAGCGCCACATCCATTTTCTATTCTAAATTATAACGAAAAGACAAGATTGGTTGAGTTTGGGATTAAAGATCTTGGGGATTATACGCATCAATTAGTTAACCAAATTGCAGTAGGAAAAAAAGCAACAGTGGAAGGCGGTTATGGTTACTTTCAAATCCCATCTGATATGAACCAAGTATGGGTAGGGGCCGGAATTGGTATCGTACCATTATTATCTCGAATGTATTGGTTACAAAAGAGCACCGACAAAACCACAAAAAGGATTGAAAAAATTCACCTTTTTTATTGTGTAAATAATGAGAAGGAAGCCTTTTTTAGTACTGAAATAAAAGCTATTTTACGTAAGATGGATTTTATTGAATTACACCTTATCGAGTCAGATAAGGGTTATAGATTAACCTCTGAGCATATTTTAAAGAAAATTGATAATGAGTCATTTTCTGTTAGTTTTTGCGGGCCTGAAGGGTTTGGAATGAGTTTAAAGCAAGGTTTGATGGCAAACGGTCTTCCTGAGGCATCATTTCATAAAGAAATATTTAAAATGCGTTAATCTGTATTTTGTATTTTTATTTAATTTTAAAGAGCCAACATAAACATATTGGCTCTTTTTTGAAATCTCTTTGGGCTTTATGCTGCAAACACTACAGGGAAATTCAACGTAGGGTGAGCTTGCACTAAGGTTTTGTGTCCATAAACATTCTCTATCATTTCTGATGTTATCGCCTCCCATGGCGCTCCGTCTGCTTGCAGCTTTCCATCTTGAAGAACAATGACTCTATCTGAATATTGTGCAGCTAAATTTAAATCATGCAGTACCACAATAACCGCAGCGCCTTCATTTGCTAAGTCCTTCGCTAATCTTAACGTATTGTGTTGGTGTGAAAGATCTAACGCTGATGTTGGTTCATCTAGCATCACGATCTTCTGTTGATGTTGGCTCACTTGGGTTAGCACTCGCGCTAAATGAACACGTAGTTTTTCACCACCAGATAAAGAGGGATAGGATCTTTCAGCTAAGTGTTCAATTCCTGTTTTTTGCATCATGCTCGATGTGATTTCTCGTAATGCTTGATTGGATAGCGCTAATGGCAATCCTCCAAGTTCAACCACTTCATTTACATTAAAAGCAAAGGATAGGGTGCTGTGCTGTGGAAGAACCCCAAGTCGTTTTGCTAGTTCATTACTATCCCATTGACCTTTTGTTTTTCCGAAATAACGAATGTCATTAAAAGAGGTGATTTCATCACATAACAATTTCAGTAATGTACTTTTTCCGGCACCATTTGGCCCAAGTAGTGTTGTGACTTCACCACAACGAAGATCTAAGTTAATGTCATCTAAAATTATTTTAGATCCAATGCGATAAGAAATGTTGTTGGCTGAGATAGCTAATGAAGAAAGGCTCATTAAATTTTACCTCGTTGGGTAAAGAGTAAATACAAAAAGAAAGGCGCACCAATAATGGCCGTCACGATACCAACAGGTAGTTCAGCAGGGCTAACGGCAACTCGGGCAAACATATCTGCTGCAGTTAATAAAAGACCACCAAGTAATGCTGAAAGTGGTAATAAGGTTTTATGGTTTGGTCCAGATAGCATACGGCCAAGGTGAGGGATGATTAATCCAATAAACCCAATCATTCCAGATAAGCTAACGGTAATACCAACGCCGACAGCACTTAAAATGATCATACGTTTCTTTAATGATTGAACATTAATGCCTAAATGTTTTGCCTCCGCTTCACCAAGAAGTAGGGCGTTAAGTCCTGACGCATTTTTCATAAATAAAATAAGCAAGGTGATAAGACCAATACTTGCAAGCAGTAGGTCATTCCACTTTGCTCCGGCTAATGATCCCATAGACCATAACGAGAGATCACGCAGCATTTGATCATCGGCAATGAAATTCAAATAGCCAATTCCAGCACCAGATAACGCGCTGATAGCAACACCAGCGAGTAGCATAACGGTGATTGAGGTGCCAAATTTACTGGTTCCTAATCGATAGACAATGAGCGTGGTTATTGCGCCACCAAGAAAAGCAAAAATAGGTACAGCGGCAAAATTCATAAAAATAGGAAATTGCTGAGCAACGGATGAAAATAATACGATTGCCATTGCTGCACCAAGTGCGGCCCCAGCCGATACACCAATGATCCCTGGTTCAGCAAGAGGATTGCGAAATAATCCCTGCATGACAACACCAGAAATAGCCAATATGGCACCCACAAGCATACAAAGAATGGTTCTTGGTAGGCGAACTTGATGAATGATCAAATTAATGTGTGCTGGAATTTCAGCGGTTGACCAAGGTATAAGGCTATGAAAACTATCACTTAGCGTAATGTTCATTGGTCCTGTCGCAATGGAGCTTACTGCGATAATGAGCAGAGAAAAACCACTTAACCACAGTAATTTTGAATAAGAGAGGTATTTTAACAACATAATAATCACTTAAGGATAAAGAAGGGTATTCAAACGAGCGGCTTCATCAAGTGTCGCCAAGCCAAGGCCACCGACGAGTGCTGAGCCATCAATACCAATAATTTGTTTATTAATACCAGCAGGTGTGGAGGCTAAGGTTGGAATCGATTCGATAATATTATCAATGCCTTTTAACGTCTTGATACTACGGTTGCTGACTAAAACAACGTCAGGTTGCATTGATATCATTGCCTCCATTGAAATAGGTTTAAACGATGATATCGATGGGCTTGCAGGGTTATTTGCTCCTGCTAAATGGATCAATTCATCCATTGTCGTATCACTGCCTGCCACATAAGGTGCTCTGCCTTCATGCAATAAAAGGTAAATGACTTTTTTCTGTTTTGCTTTACTTGGAATATTACTGTTTAGTAACGCGACCTTTTTATTTACTTGATCCTTGATGGCTTCTGCTTGCGATTGATGCTGAGTAATAGAGGCAATTTCGTCAATACGATTTAATAAGCCTTGAACTGTTGGTGTCGTGTTTACGATATTCACCTTTACATTCGATTGAGAAAGTAAATCTAATGTAGTTTGTGGTCCCATTTCATCGGAGCCAATAATTTGTGTTGGCTGCAAAGCCAGTAAGCCTTCTGTTGATAATTGACGGTGATAACCAATTTTAGGTAAGGATTGTGTCTGCGGCATTTTGCTCGTTACATCAACGGCAATAAGAGAGTCTTCTGCACCTAGCGCGTAAATTAGCTCCGTAACGGCACTTCCAGCACTAATAATACGCTCTTGTGCCGTACTAATGGATGAGAATAAAAGCAATGCAATAGCAAGAAGAGAAGAGGTAATTTTTGAGTTAATCATGATTTATTTTCGTCCATTAAAATTTGAGTCGCTTTAATATTGTTATCTTGTAAAAAGGCCAATAATTTCACCATATGCTGAATTTCAGCTGTTTTATCTGAGGCAATAACCACTTGAAAATCTGGCTTACTTTTTACTTTTTGTAGTAATGCGTTAGTAAAAGAAGGCCAAGTAGAATAAGAATGCCCATCCAAACCCCAATATGGCGGTTGTTCTAATATATTGATGGTAAAAGACTTACTGTCTACGTCACTTACCGATTCGGTATCCGCTGTCGGTAAGCTCACTTCTAAAGATTGAAGTTTCACGGTAGCGGTGAGTAATAAGAAGACCATTACGATGAAAATAATATCGAGTAAAGGGGTCAGATCAGGCTGAATGGATTCTTCAGCAGCAGAGGAAGGTGACTTAATCATGCATTCACCTTGATGATTTTATGTTGGATGTTCTCACTCATTGAATCATTTGAGCTAAATACGCCTTCAATCCACAAATTAGTGTAATTTAATGAATGCTCTAAACGTGACAAGATACGATCAGCCCATAAGCCTAGAAGCTGTGAGCTTGCGATAGCAGGTAAGGCAATGATCAAACCAATTGCCGTTGTACGCATTGCTAACCCTAAACCATCAGCCAGAATATTTGGTGTAATAGAGCCCGTTGTTGCGGCTACCTCTTTAAACATATCAATTAAGCCAAGAACCGTACCTAATAAGCCTAGTAATGGGCTGATCATACCAATAAGAGCTAAAAGACGTAATCCAGAACGTAATTGATGACGTTTTTCTTGAAGCCATAATCCAGCCACATCCTCTCGTAATCCTTTTTCAAAATCACGATGAGCGAGTAGCATGGCATTGCCTTTTGCTGAAAGGGCACGACGTTTTTTCAACTCTTGAATAAAGGAGTGAATGCCTTGTGTATCGTCTTTTTTTAATTGAGTTAGTGTTGACTGTATTTTTTTATGAGAGCAGCCAGAAAAAAGTAAAAGCTGAATGGTTCGTTCAAGTAACAAGGCAAGAGTGAGTAATGAACACGCTATTAAGGGTAAAGCCATAATGCCAAGTTGTGAATATAAGTGTGAAAAGTTAAGCATAGTTAAATCCGGTATAACTGATTAATTTAGTGAAAATCTGACAGGGATCTGCACACGGTGTGCAATCGCTTGGCCATTGATAACTTGAGGTGAAAATTGCCAATCACGAATTGCATTAAGAGCGGCTTCATCGAGAACTTGTGCGCCTGATGAGGTGATTAACTCTTGTTTAATTTGTTTTCCGTTTTCATTTAGCCAAATTTCATATAGCGCAGTACCTTCAATGCCTTTACGCTGAGCTATGCGAGGGTAACGTGGTGCATTAGGACGTTTTAAGAAACTCGGTTTTTGGACTAATTGTGGTTTTTCTGTCGCTCCTGATTTAGAAGCAACAGGCTTCGCTGCTGATTCTTTTTCTACAGGTTTATCTGTTTTCTTAGCCGTTTTAGTTGTTGGCTTAGTTTCTGCTTTTTCTTTAATAACGTTTTTTTTAGTTTCAATTGGCTTTGAAATCGTTGGTTTTTTTACCATTTTCTTTTTTGGTTTAGGCTTTTGCTTAGATTGTACGGGTTTCTTTTTCACTATTTGTTTTTGAACTGTTTTTTCAACGGTGGTTTGTTGCTTTGGTTGTTCTTTCGGTTTTGTTACCTCATTTTTTTTCGTTTGTACTGACTGAGGGGTAGGAACACTTGGTGCGACAAACTGGATATTTACTTGTGATGAAGTACTACCGGTAGGCATAGCAAAGGCTTTTTTTTCAGGTACAGACCAAATAAGCGCGGTATGAATAGCTAATGAAATACCAGCTGCAGCTAGATAACGAAAGTTCAGCACGAATGTCTCCATTTAATTCAGTACTTTTTAAGATGACAATATTATAAACAAAACAAGAATGAGATCAATTATCAATTGCATTCTCATTTAAAAATACTTTATGATGTAAAAAGAAGCAAAACTCTTTGAAGTAACGAGTTAAAAAGAATTGAAATCATGAGAACAGAAATTGACTTAAATCAGCTACCTATTTCACTTGTCGGTGAAAGTACACCAGAGCCATTACTGTATGCCTTTCAAAGAAAAGCATCCGCTCATGCTGGGGGAGGCGCAACACCAATCTCGGCGGATTTGTTTAATGAGCGTTTTTCTTCCGTTTCATCGGAAACCACACAGATCAGTAAACATCGTTGTCTTTACGTTCATATTCCTTTTTGTCGTGTGCGATGCACTTACTGCAATTTCTTTCAACACGCTTCAAGCAAGCAGCTAGTACAAGAATATTTTGATGCCTTATTAGTTGAGTTGAAATGGAAAGCACAGCTCGCTTGGACTCAAGCTGCGCCATTTCATGCGGTATATATTGGTGGTGGAACGCCTACGGATCTTACTGCAGATCAAATTGAACAATTGGGTAAAGCCATTCGCTCTCAGTTCCCATTAACCCCTGATTGTGAAATTACGCTAGAAGGGCGAATTAACCGTTTTGATGAAGAGATGTTTGATAAGTCATTAGAAGGTGGCTTTAATCGTTTTTCATTTGGCGTACAGAGTTTTAATACAAAAGTAAGACGCTCAGCCAAGAGGCTTGATGATAAAGAGTATGTATTACGTCGTATTCAAGAGTTAAGTGATTCAGAGCAAGCGCCCATTGTGGTTGATTTACTTTATGGCCTTCCTTATCAAACCTCCGAGATCTGGCAACAAGATCTCAACGATTTTTTAGAGACAAACGCACATGGTGTTGATCTTTATCAGCTGATCGAAATGGGCGGAACTCCTATGAAAGGCATGATTGATAAAGGTAAATTGCCACAACCCGCATCAACCGAAGAAAAAGCCTATATGTATAAATATGGTGTGGAGTTTATGAACAAACATCATCTTAATCGCTTGAGTGTTAACCATTGGGCACGCAGTAATCGTGAAAGAAGCATCTACAACAGTTTAGCTAAAACCACTGCAGAGGTATTGCCTGTGGGGTGTGGTGCTGGTGGTAACCTTGGCGGTGTAGGCATTATGCAACATCGCACGTTAGACGCCTATATTCAGTCAATTAACGCTCAACAAATTCCGATTGCAATGATGACACAATCCGCTTCTTCAGCAGGGTTATTCTCAATGATTAAAGCAGGGTTTGATCGTGGTGTTCTATCAAGAAAATCACTATTGCAGCAGACGTCAGAGGATGTCTATCAATACTTAATGCCACTATTTAAACAGTGGCAAAACAATGGATTAGTTAAGGTTAATGCCGATTATTTAAGTTTAACGCTAGCGGGTGAATTTTGGGCAGTGACTTTAGCACAAAGTGTGATATCCGCTTTATCAATGACGAACAAACAGCCTGTTTTTAATGAACATGCCGCATAAATTTAATCAATATAATAAGAGTATTCCAGTGAATAAACACGTTATCGAATTATTAGAAAATGACCCATCATTATTACCAAGTGATATAGCTAAGCAACTGTCTATTAGTGAAGTCGAAGTGGTTAAATCATTACCTAAAGAGATGGTGACTATGGTTTCTGGCCTGAAAACCCAAGAGATTTTAGAAGGGCTAGTAGGTTTTGGTGATGTAACAACCATCGTACATTCATTTGGTTCTATCTTTGAAGTGAAAGCGCCGTTTCCAAAAGGGAAAGTTGCACATGGTTACTATAATCTGATGGGGCGAGAGGGGCAGTTACACGGTCACTTAAAATTAGATTTAATTCAAGATATCGCATTAATTAGCAAACCGTTCAGAGGGACAGAAAGTCATTACTTTGGCTTCTTTAATCATGAAGGGCATTCCGTATTTAAGATCTATTTAGGTCGAGATAAAAAGCGTCAACTTATTCCTGAACAAGTTGAAGCGTTTAATGTCTTAAAACAAGAATATAAATAAAAAATAGTCAGCTCAGCATACAACTCAGCACCAAATTTAAAAGGAAAGAAAAATGAACTCAAATGTTAAGCAGGAAAGATTACAAAGTCGTCTTGGCCCTGAAATTCAAGAGTTTCGAGACTCACGTAAAACCCTTCAATTAGCAACCGTAGATTGCGAAGGAAAGCCAAACGTAAGTTACGCCCCTTTTGTTTTATTAGAAGATGGTTACTATGTCTTGATCTCAGAGATCGCACGCCATGCAAGAAACCTGTTACAAAACCCAGATGTATCGTTAATGCTTGTCGAAGATGAAGATTCATCGAAACAATTATTCGCTCGTAAAAGATTAACGTTTGATGCGACAGCGATTTTAATTGATAGAGAAGAAGCCAATTGGCAGCTTGCGGTTGATGAAATGAAACAACGCTTTGGTGACATTATTGACGGCTTGAGTTCGTTGGAAGACTTTAAAATGTTCCGTTTAAAACCCATTCAAGGATTGTTTGTAAAAGGATTTGGTCAAGCGTTTCAAGTAAGTGGTGATGATCTTGTCGACTTTGTTCACCTAGATGAAGGGCACAAGAAAAGAACTGCTTAATTCCAGCTACATAACATCAATAGAATTTAAGACTAAAGCTCAATATTTTGGGCTTTTTCTGTATCTGGAATACCATATTAATTGTAGTAAATTACGGGGCTCTCTAACTTGTTAAAATGCTTGATAATTTCGTTGGCGTTTTTGATTATAAAATTGCAGAACATGTATTTATTATGATTGGTATCAGATCTCACTCGAAAAAGTAGTAAACAGAATAAGTGACCAATAATTTTGGCATGAATTTTAGTTTGATTGATTTTCAAGCGTGGAAGTGCCGTCGATCGCATATTTATTCATCAAATTAGGAACTAAATATTAACTTGATATCATTCAGTGTGAATTTTACTAAGTAACTGATTAATCTATTAATTAAGGGCTGAGTTGACCATGCAGGATGCAAATCAATCAAAGTTTGAGTTGAACGTAACCACGGTAGATATACCGCTCCAAGTCTATGAATTTACAGGTGAAGAAAAAATAGGTGAAAGTTACCAATTTGACGTTACCTTTATCTGCGAAGATCCCGATCTTATTTTAGAACAGTGGTTACAACTGCCTGCACGGCTAAGTATCTATGGATATAATGCAAATAGTGATGCCAATACTCGTTATGTTCATGGTGTTATTCAATCCATGGAGCAGATCAGTACATCATTTAGATTTAGCACGTATCGATTGTCGTTAGTTCCAGTATTTTCTCTATTATCACTTCGTCACAATTATCAGATTTTTCAACACAAACCAGTACATGACATCATTTCTGAAATTTATTCTAAAGCAGGCATTTTAAATCATCATTATGAAATTGAACTTCATCATGTTCATGAATACCGAGATTATTGTGTGCAATATGGTGAAACTGATACGCAATTTATACAGCGTTTAATGGCTGAAGAAGGATTAATTTCCTACTTTGAACATACAGAGTCGCAATCTAAATTAATTATTTCCGATGGTAAAGAAACACACACTAATCTCCATGAACTTGAATTTATGCCTGAAAATGGCATGGTTCAGGAGAGTGATGTTATTTATTCTTTGGCTAAAGAACAGAACATTCAAACCGGTAAATATGCAATAAAAGATTATGCTTTTCAGCAACCAAAGCAAATGATTAACGCTGAAAAGAGTACAGAGCAAGTAGAAGATACTGCGAGTGAAGAGGCGTTAGAGTGTTACGATTATCAAGCATTAAATCAAGCCAACCTTTATCTTGAAAGAAAACGCACTAATCAAATCGTATTGCATGGAGAGAGTGACAGTCCGCAATTAATACCAGGCTATTTTCAACCTATCTCTCATCATCCGATAGAAGAGTGGAATACTAATTGGTTAATTACTTCAGTGAATTATGAAGGGAGGCAACCGCAAGTGCTAGAAGAACTTGCAGAGGGAACCTCTCATTTTGAATCTCGTTTTCAATGTATTCCTTGGTCGGTTCCTTACCGTTTAGCAAAAATAGAGAAACCGCGCATTCATAATATTGATACTGCAATAGTAACAGGCCCAGAGAATGAAGAGATCTATTGTGATGAATATGGGCGAGTAAAAGTGCAATTTCATTGGGATAGAAATGGCCAAGCGGATGAGAAAACAAGTTGTTGGCTTCGTACCTCACAAGGCTGGGCTGGTAATCAATACGGTCAGTTTGTATTGCCAAGAATAGGACACGAGGTGATCGTTAGTTTCATTCAGGGTGATCCCGATAAACCCATCATCACCGGTTCACTGTATAACGGGGATAATAAACCGCCGTATCCACTGCCAGAGCATAAAACACGAAGCACATTTAAAACATCAAGCTCTATTGGTGCAGATAATTTTAATGAATTACGTTTTGATGATAAAAATGCATCAGAGCAGATCTATATTCATGCAGCGAAAGACATGGATAGTCAAATTCAAAACAACCGTACTAATGAGATATTTAATGATGATCTCTCTGTTGTGCATCATGATCAATTTCATCAAATCACCAAAGATAATCATCTGACCGTGCAATCAGATAATTTAAGCTCAATTAAAGGTGACGCACACCAGCAAGTATCAGGCTCTGTTCAACAAAAAATCCAAGGCAGTCGACTTGAGCAAATAGGCACCGAGTTACACATTAAGGTGGGTAATAAAGCCGTCCTTGATGCGGGCAGTGAACTGACCATCACCACAGGCAGCAGTACCATGAAGTTAGATTCTGGTGGTATTCATTTACTCGGATCGGCCATTGACTTAAATAAGGGCGGCAGTGCAGGAAGCGGCAGTGGATATGCAGGTATAACAGCAACAAAACCCGTCATGAAGCAGAGTGAAGCAGCAGGCAGTGTGGCTGAAAGCGCAACGGCATCTGAATACACAAGAAGTAAAATTAACGTTTCTCATCAGATAGAGGCATTAAAAACATCGGATCCTGTTTGTGAGGTGTGTGAGCAAGAGCAGGGACAAGAATAATGGAAACGCAGTGCTTTGATTCTCTGAATATTGATGACTTCACCTCCTTCTATTTGATGCTAGATACAAGTCAGGAAGGTGACGTATTAAAACAACTATATCGATTAGATACAGCAGTAGAGCAAGAACCGCTGTATTTGTATGAGCCTTGGAATGAGTTGATATCTGTCTCTCCTTATTTAGTCAAAGCAACGCCTGTTATTGCACAGTGGTTTGACAGTCAACGTGGTCAGCTAGACGGTTTCTTATTCAGTTCACCATTAGAACTAGAAAGCCTTGCAGATCATTTGAGGTGTTTGATTAAGGTTCAATCGCCTTATGGCTCATCCATCATATTGAAATCCGCACACTCAGGGTGTGCCAATGTTTTATTCTCGACAGGAACTGATTGGTATTGGCAACACATTGATGAGGTTTGGCTTCCATATAAAAAGGGATGGCTCCATTATCTATCGCCTTGCATTGAGGTGAAAAGCGAGAAACCTTATCGTTTAACGGATGAACAATGGCAAGCGTTAGGAGAGTTAGCGACTGAAAATGCCTATGCCTATGTGCTTAATCATGTAGAGCACTTCTTCCCACATTGTTTAGATAACGTGACAGATAAACAAAAATGGATTCAGTATTGGTTTGAGGCCGCTTATAGCAGAGGGTTTCAAAATGAATCTGATGTCTGTCTATTTATGAATGTGATGGGGTATTTGGGAAAAGAAGCAATTACAACCGATAAATATCCAAAAATCACAGAATTGATTTATCAAACATCACAGCAAACCCCATCACAAAGAATTAAACAAGCGGCTGATTTAGCCTATCAATATCGTCAATCTATGCAAAAGGATTTACAAGAATGAGCGAAGAAAACAATGCAGCCAAGTGTGGCAATAAAAATGACGCAAAAAACCCAGCAGGGTCTTGCCCTGTAAAGTTTGGCGTTATTGACATTGTTCCAGTTCGTTATGCGATTGATGATATGGATGATGAAGAAAAAGAGCAGAAACACCCATTACTTGAGACCCATAAAGGGAACGGCTTTTTTGATGTTTCTCATTCAAAATATACATTAAGACAATTAAGAGACGGTTGGCTTTACGTTTATAGCAATAAAGATAAAACCTTTCATGAATATCAGGTAAAAGGCACTCAATTCATTAAGATTGATTGGGGCTCAAATGAAGCCGATAAAGCACCAGAGGAGAGAGGGAAAGCAGGAGAAGCTAAAAGCTGTTTGTCTTACTCTAAGAATGACACATTAACCATATCATTTTCTCACCAACGTTGGACATGGCGCTTATGTGAACACATGCGCTCAAATACTCAGTGCCGAAACGAATGGATGCGAACTGTCGACTTAAAAAACTATTCAAACACGTTAGAGATAGAGCACGGTGGTGGCATGCGTGATTTTGTTCATGCTGTTTCTGATATTGGAACTCCCAAACCCTCCGATGTCTTGTTTGGAAAAACATGCTCCCCATTAAAAGTCGATGATCCTTCTGATGATGAGTTTCATCTCGCTACCCATAAGAAACCCGTATTAGAAACCGATTATCAATGCGATTTATTAGAAAAGAACAGCGCTTTGTATATCGCACTGGATGATCAGTTGGCAGATATAACGGATTTGTTTTTGAAGTTGTCAGAAACATACGTGCGTATTGTTGAACTACAAGGAACAGAGGAGGATGAGTACAAAGCTCAAATGGCTGAATTAACACGATCTTTAGCAAGGGTAACATTTAGTGATGATCAACTTCCTGAACATATTAAATCAGATCCAATTGAACGGTTAAAACTAGAAATAGAGATAAATGAGTATTTATACCAAGAGCAAAATGTCCAACAATCTTCAGCATCTTATGAATATCATGTCGGCGAAGGGGTAGAAAATACCTCATGGTATAAGGCGTTAGAAGCGAAAAAACAAGCCATAAAAGAGCGGTTTAATTTTGAAATTAAAAAGGAACATACTTCTCAGTGGAAAAGGCAATATCGAAATTTTGATGAAATTCGATGGAATGAATTAAACGAATACCTATTTGAACAATACGATAAATTATCAGAAGTAGAAACATTAAATAGTAAGTTAGTTTATCAACATAAAGAGGTAACAGATACCATTGAACAGATGGGTATCGATCCTATGTATTTTGGAATTGATAACCAAACAGAGGTTGGTCAACGTTATTTATCCGAACTATTTTCACCAATAACCGTTGAGCTTGTTCAATCGGGTTTTAATGTTCCGGAAATTAAGCATTATTTAGAAAAAATGCTAGATCTGAGTAACCCAAATAATCTATTAGCATTAGCCCCGTTTGCTTACTCAAAAGAAGTGGTGGATGAGTTAACCACTTACTCTGAAGGTGGAGCTGCACTTAATATGAGTAGCCCAAGCGACATGATCGCACTGCATACTCGATTATCAGAATTCGATACATTAACAGGTGACGTAAGAATTCAAGATTCTGATTGGTACAAGCTGCTTCATATCGATATTAAAGCCGTGTTTGCTGCATTTATTGCCAGTAATAAATCCAATCCGATACTGCAATTTCGACCTTCGATGGAGATGCTCAACGCAATCCAACCTCGAACTAATCAATTCAGTGCCCTTAGTTTTATGACTCGCTTCAGAGTTCTCATCATGGAAAATCTAGCAGATAGCAGTTTTATTGTTTCTGTAAATCCTAATTACCCTAAAGAACTGGCGGCATTTAATAAAAAATATGATCTGTTTTTATTATCTAACAGTAAAACAATGGCTGCGATTATTCGGAAAGAACAATTTGCAGCGGTGCTAGTACAAAAAGCATCTGAATTTATTTCAGAGAACATGCCTCAAATGCTTAAGGTTTCGCAAAATGGATCAATGTTGAATATAAAAGGGGCAATCAGCAAAAGCGTTGTAGAGAGTTGGGCTGCATATAAGAATACAAAAGCAGATCTTGTTAGTTTTTCGGAAAGAAAGTGGAAAGGATCAGCAAGTTGGAATGGGGTTGTTGCAGCATTAAATATTTGGAATTCAATAACCGTTTTTTCAAATTTACTTCAAAGAAACCAAGAGAGCAACACGACAGAGGAATATAAATCAGTCGCCGCAGAGGTTGTTTATACGGCTTCTTGGACAGTCAATGCCTGCGCCTTGGTATCAAGAGACGCGGCATGGGCTGAAGTGATGAAAGATAAAAAACTGTTGAATAAAAACAGATATATTGCTCTGAAATCAAACAAAAAATTAATTACTAAATTTATTAATTTAACTAAGATTGTTGCTGTTACTGGATTAATTGCCAGTGTGTCTGAAATTTATTATGTCTATAAGCGCTTAGATAGTCCTCTTTTATCAAAAGAGGAAAGAATAGCTGAGAAACTTAAATTATTCGCATTAGGCGGGCAAGTAGTAGTTTTTTCTGTTCAGTTAATTTCATGTTTTATGAATGGGACCATTGGTGCTATTTTTGCTCCTTGGATGGTTATTTGGTTAAGTGTATTTGGTATTGCTTATATTGCAGCAACGGTATTCATTAATATGTTTAAGCGAACCGACATGGAGTTGTGGTTAGCACAATCCATATGGGGAGTAAAGACGGCTAAGTGGGCACCAGAAATTGAGCTAGTTAACTTGCAAAACATATTAAATAAACCTGTAGCCCAGATAGATACTGGAATAGTTAGAACGTATCAGTTAATTTCTGATTCAGACAAACAATGGACGTTAACTATTGAGTTACCTGATTACTTATCCGATAAATGGTTTGGAATTAAAGTGATTAAAAGCGCATCTAAAAAAGTAATAAAACATTATAATTTCATTGGAAATAACGAGGTCTACCAATCAGAAGTAGAAGTCAATTTTACTAAAGTAAATAATGATAATAATTGTTATCAAATGAAAATTGAACGTAACCAGTCGGAAGATATTTCTAATATAACTATTTATTTAGATGTTTTAGCCAATAGAACGCCTCATGTGATTTCTTATTCTGGATTTCAAGGTGGTGAGGGGGATATGAAATTAAATGTCAATAAGATTACTTCATTTAATGATTATTCAAAAAATGAAAATTTAGGCATGGAAATTGTGAGGTTAAAAAATGCTAACTCATAAAGATATAGACAATACAGACAAAATAGAAACCATGAGAATGGCCTTATATAACGAAGAAGTGCTTTATGAGTATGAAACCATAGAGCATCAATATTTAGGGTATTTCGCGGCAGCTGGTTTTTTCAGTGTGATGCTTTGGTTTTTATATGATTTTAGTGATGATGGAATAGACGCAGGTGAAGCCATTATATTTGGTGGTGGTGGAACCATAATGACACTATTTTTAATTTTTTTTGCATCTGCAGACATAAAGCGGATTTACAAGTTCACTAAAAATGGAATATTAACCGAGCAAGCAGATGTGGTGCCTGAGTATGCTTATCAATGCATACGAATGATAGGTCGAGTGGGTGTTGTTGTATGTTTAGTTGCAGTTGTTTTTGTTGGCCCTATGGCGTTCATTGGCGCAGGGGCCAGTGCATTACTCTCATTCAAACTGGTTAACTTTAGGTTGAAACCTATGTTGTTTGAAACTTTGTACTTTGATGAGTCAGTGATATTTAAAACAAGCAAAGAAAATTATATAGATATTACAGCAAATACTAATGATACCTGCTCTTCAATGGGTTTTTTTTGTAATAAAGATAACGTAGAAGAAATTTTTAATATAATAAAAATATTTTATCCAAATGGATATTTTTTTGAAGTGATGAGTGTTGAAGATATTTGTGAACACGAAAAGTTTAATGAATTTTTACATCCAGCAGATCAGGGTTGATGTGAAATAGTAAGGATGCGTTAAATAATGCATGATAAAGACAATGAATTAGAACTTGAGCGCGAGCTTCATGAATTACCAATTATTTATCAGTGGGAAATTATAAGGTGTGATTTTGGTAATACACTTCGGTGGGTTATCTCTATAGGAGTTCCTTTTTTTGGTTATAGTTTTTTATTATTACTAATACAAGATATGGATGCGGTTCCAGTATTGTTTTTTATTGGTTTAATAATGACTTTTGTTATTCGTTATTTATTTTTGGCAGACAATCAGCATCATTATTTCTTAACGAAAAAAGGAATTCACTTTACAACAGAGCAGATAATTCCTGAAATGGCGTATAAAGTGATGAGGGGTTTTTCTTGGTTTGGTGTGGCGGTAAGTTTTTTGGCTGTAACTATAATAGGACCAATGGCTTTTATTGGAGCTGGCGCTTGTGCATTGTTGTCATTTAAAATGACTGGTTTTAAATCGGTACCTCGCAGTTCTTTTGTATATTTCGTAGATGAATATACTGTATTTGACATTCAAAAAGAAAATACTTTTTCAATAATAAGTCATCCACATGATATATATGATTCATGCTATCGCTTGTATTATTTTCTTGAAGATAGAGATGAAATAAAAAAACAATTACTTCAGGTGATTAAAAAAAGTCACTATAAAATCATTAACCATCCAGATGATATTTATGACTATGCTCCATTTGAACCATCCGAAAACTTGAACATAAATAATGCTAACTCATAAAGATATAGATAATAAAGACAAAATAGAAACCATGAGAATGGCCTTATATAACGAAGAAGTGCTTTATGAGTATGAAACCATAGAGCATCAATATTTGGGGTATTTTGTGGCATTGTTATGTTCGTTATTTATTGTTTGGATGTCATATGATTCTAGTCATGATGGACTTGATGTTGGAGAGATTATTATTTACGTAGGAGGTGGGCTTTTACTTAATTTGGTTTTTATTTTTTTTGCATCAGCCGATATAAAGCGGATTTACAAGTTCACTAAAAACGGAATATTAACCGAGCAGGCAGATGTGGTACCTGAGTATGCTTATCAATGTATACGAATGATAGGTCGAGTGGGTGTCGTAGTATGTTTAGTTGCCGTTGTTTTTGTTGGCCCTATGGCGTTTGTTGGGGCTGGAGCGAGTGCGTTACTCTCATTCAAACTGGTTAACTTTAGGTTGAAAGCTATGATGTTTGAAACTTTGTATTTCGATGAGTCAGTGATAATTAAATCATCAAAAATAAACTATATAACGATAGTTCCAAATGCTCAATTATTATTGTCATTGGATGGTATTTTTTGCAATAAAAAAAATGCAAATGATATTTTCAATACCTTGAGGGATTTTTATCCAAATGGTCATTTTTATGAGGTAGAGGAAGAAGATGATATTTATTCCCATTATAAATATAAAGAGTTCTTACACCCAATGGATCAAGATTGATGTGAAGTCGTAAGGGATGAGTTAAATAATGCACGATAAAGAAAATGAATTAAAACTTAAGAATGATCTTTATAACGCTAAGGTTATTTATCAGTGGGAAGCTATTGGACGTAATTTTGGCCATACACTTAGATGGATTGTATCTATAGGAGTCCCTTTTTTTGGTTATAGTTTACTTATGCTATTAATACAGAATATGGCTGCGGTTCCAGTTTTATTTTTCATCGGTTTAATAATGACTTTTGTTATTCGTTATTTATTTCTTGCTGATGAGCATATTTGTTTTTATTTAACGAAAAAAGGCATTCACTTTACAACAGAGCAGATAATTCCTGAAATGGCGTATAAAGTGATGAGAGGCTTTGCTTGGTTTGGTGTGGCGGTAAGTTTTTTTGCTGTAACTATAATAGGGCCTATGGCTTTTGTTGGGGCAGGAGCTTGTGCATTGTTGTCATTTAAAATGACAGGGTTTGAGTCAAAAATCAGCAAGTCATACATACTTTTTTCTGATGAATATACATTATTTGATATTAGAAAAGAGGATACTTTTGCAATTATAAGCCATCCATATGATTTATATGCTTCATACGAATGGTTATTTTATTTTCCTAAAGACCGAGAAGAGATAAAGAAGCATCTATTAAGTGTATTTCGTAAAAGTAGATACGTTGAAATAAACCACCCTAAGGAAATAGATAACTACGCTCCATTTGAACTCTCTGAAATAACAAAATCATAATACAACAAACATAAAAAAGCGGCGATGAAGCCGCTTTGAACTAGCCAATTAACGTTGAGTGCTATTTTTAGAATTTATAGTCTAACTCAATACCCCAGTTACGACCTGCTTGAGCTTTACGATCAATGCCATCATCGCCAGATTCTGTACCAATCATATCGTTGTATAGCCAGTATTGTTTATCAAATGCATTAAATAAACCACCACGAAGAGTTAAATCCTTCATTGGTTTATAGTAAGCGGTTAGATCAACCAATGTGTAACCAGCAACATTGATGTTTTCATGATTAATGTTTGCCCATTTGTCTTTGCCAGCAACCATATTAATGTTTAATAAAGCACCGTAAGTGTAACCCACTGAGTCATAACCTAAGCCTAGGTTTGAAGTAAGGGGAGCAACACTGTCTATCGGAGCCCCCGTCTTTTTATCTCGGCCTTCTGCGTAAGCAATGCTCAATTTAGAGTACGTGCCTTGAGGCGCATTGAAGGCTTCATCTAATAAATACGTTGAGTTAAATTCAATACCGTAAATTTCTGCTGAATCGATATTCTCTTTTGTATAATGCTCTTTACCGTCGTTCGGGCCACCAACGACTTTACCTATGTATTTTTGGTTGATGAAATCGGAATAATCATTATAGAAAGCAATTAACTCAAGTTGTGCGGCATTAGATTGAGCTCGAATACCTGCTTCATACGAAATACTGCTTTCTGCTTTTAGATCTGGATTTGCATCGATGACAGCGCCACTATCGTAAAAGTAGTACATATCTTGCAGAGTAGGGGCTTTAAATCCTTGGCTAATTTGACCAAGTACGCTGAAATTATTATTGATATGATAAACCGAACCTAGCTTAGCTGTGAAAGCGTCATTTTGACTATCAGGATATTCGGTTTTAAAGCCTTCATTGGTTTCAGGTTCTGCTTTGAATGAGTCATAGCGTAAACCTGCTGTTAGCACTAATTGTTCATTGAATAAGAAAGCTTGGTCTTGTGCAAAAATACCGTATTGAGTCATTGTTGCATCAGGCATATCGGTATGGCCCGGTCCAACGGTGCCTTTGTCGTATTTATAATCGGTGTTTTCAGTTGCGAACTTGTTTTGTCTAAAGCTTACACCATAAGTGATTTGATGGAATCCTTCTCCAAACTCGGCAATTTTATCAAATTGTGCGTCAAACTGGATAGAATCATCAGTAGCAATACGTTCACGCATACGACGACCACTACCATAAGGACCTGTTGAAGTATCGTAGTTTTCTGACAATGATTCAGTTTGTTGCACGTTTAATTTTGATTCTAGTGTATCGAATAGTGAATTATTCGCTTGCCATTCGTGCTCTAAACCAACACGTAATCGAGTGTTTGTATCTTTATTGTAATTGTCATAATAAGTAATGATTGGGGTGCCTCGACTCATCATCGAATAACCATTTTGTGATAATTCATCTTCATCGTATTGAGAGGTGAAGTATTCAACAGTAGCACCGATGCGATGTGAATCGTTTAATTGGTAAAAGGCTTTAGCAAGAAGGTTACCGATTTGTGCATCGGCTGGGTTAGCAGCACCGCGATCAGGACCTTCAATATCAGCACCATTTGAATGAGTTTGTGATTCATTGCCTTTTTTATACGTTAGCATGATCAGTGTTTCTAACTCTGCCGCACGCATTGCCCATGTGCCCGTTGTCTTTGAGCTTGTATCAATGCTGTTATAGCTAGTTTTTACTTCAAATGCGTTTTCATCGCCATCGGTTCTTAAGATATCTTCAGGATTTTTCGTTTCCATTAGCACTGTTCCGCCAAGTGCATCTGAGCCATATAGAGTAGAAGAAGGCCCTTTATTTACCTCAATTGCTTTTAGCGTATCTATTTCAATCGTACTTGGGTATTTACGTTGTTCGTTTGAACCTGGGTTATAAGGAGTAGGTTGTTGAACGCCATCAACTAGCATTTTTATACGGCTATCACTCATACCACGAATGGTAAATCCGGATAACCCAAAACGGCCACCACCATTAGCCGACACACCAGGAGTGTATTTCAGAGCATCTTGAATGTCGGTTGCCATTGTTTTTTCAATATCATCTGATGTGACTTTTGAAATCGAACTTGATGTGTCTTTAATGCTTTGCTCTGTACGAGTTGCAGAAACAACCACTTCATCAAACATGGTTGTTTCTTTATTTGATGAGGTTTCAGCGTGGAGAGTGGGAGATAGTGCAACGAGAATAGACGCTGCTAAAAATGTTTTTTTATTAGACATGAATTTTTCCTTTGAAGTTGTCCTCTCATAATTCGCCGGAGATGATACATATTGCGAATGATAATTACTATCATTTTCATTTGATCTTTTCATTTTTTGTTCTATGGCAGCAAAAATTGATTTGAAATAGGGAAGACAGACTGTGAAAAAGAAAGAAAAAGTGCAGATAGGGTAAGCAATTGGTTAAGAAAAGCACTTTTTTCTATTAGATTGAATATTTTATCTAATTCAATTTGGATTTAGCGCTGTGATTTATTACTATGTGTTGTTATATGTATTTTACTCGCAACGGATACCACCTATAAGTGGATGAGGAAACGATGCAACATCTAGACGAGATCATTGCCAATGCAACGGCAGAAATTGAACAAGCTGGCTCTTTAGTCGCTCTGGACGAAGTCCGTGTTCAATATTTAGGTAAAAAAGGCCACTTAACACTTCAACTTCAAGGTCTAGGTAAACTTGACCCATCTGAGCGTCGTGAAGCGGGTCAATTAATCAACAAAGGTAAGCAAGCTGTACAAGCAATGCTAACAGAGCGTAAAGACGCACTGCAAACGGCTGAGCTTGAAGCAAAACTTGCTGCTGAAACTATCGATGTGAGCCTTCCTGGCCGTCGTATCGAGAACGGTGGTTTACACCCTGTTACTCGTACTGTTGAGCGTATTGAGCAATTTTTTGGCGAGCTAGGCTTTAGCACTGAGTCTGGTCCTGAAATCGAAGATGCATTCCATAACTTCGACGCACTAAACATTGCAGAAGATCACCCAGCGCGTACTGACCACGATACCTTCTTCTTTAACCCTGATCTAATGCTACGTACGCACACATCAGGTGTTCAGATCCGTACAATGGAAAACGGTAAACCACCATTCCGTTTCATTGCACCTGGCCGTGTATACCGTAACGATTACGACCAAACTCACACGCCAATGTTCCACCAAGTGGAAGGTATGTTAGTTGATGAGAACGTAAACTTTGCACAACTTAAAGGTATTCTTCACGATTTCCTTTGTAATTTCTTTGAAGAAGAAGTTGAAGTGCGTTTCCGTCCTTCATTCTTCCCATTCACTGAGCCTTCTGCTGAAGTTGATGTTAAGCGTAAAGATGGCAAATGGTTAGAAGTATTAGGTTGTGGCATGGTTCACCCTAATGTACTTCGTTCTGTTGGCATCGACCCTGAAAAATACTCAGGCTTTGCGTTTGGTATGGGTGTTGAGCGTCTAACTATGCTTCGTTACGGCGTAAATGACCTTCGTGCGTTCTTCGAGAACGATCTTCGTTTCCTTAAACAATTCAAGTAATTCGGGGCTAGAAACTTATGAAATTCAGTGAATCTTGGCTACGCGAGTGGGTTAAACCTGCTATTAACAGCGAAGAGCTAGCTCACCAAATCACAATGGCTGGTTTGGAAGTTGATGAAGTTGCACCTGTTGCTGGTGAGTTCACCGGCGTTAAAGTAGGTAAAGTGGTTGAGTGTGGTCAACACCCAGACGCAGACAAACTTCGTGTAACTAAAATTGATATCGGCGAAGAAGAGCTTTTAGACATCGTTTGTGGTGCATCTAACTGTCGTCTTGGTCTAACGGTTGCTGTTGCGACAGTTGGCGCAGTACTTCCTGGTAACTTTAAAATTAAGAAAGCAAAACTACGTGGCGTTCCATCACACGGTATGCTTTGTTCTTTCTCTGAGCTAGGTATCGATGTTGAATCTGAAGGTATTTTAGAATTACCTGAAGGTACAACACTAGGTGCAGATGTTCGTGATATTTTAGAACTTAACGACGTTGCTATCGACGTTGACTTAACAGCAAACCGTGCTGACTGTTTCAGCATTCGTGGTTTAGCTCGTGAAGTAGGTGTTCTTAACCGTGCAGACGTTACAGAACCTACTATTGCAGCAGTAGCGGCAAGCATTGAAGATGCAGTATCTATCGAAGTTAAAGCAACTGAAGCGTGTCCACGTTACCTTGGTCGTGTTATCAAGAACGTAAACGCTAAAGCTGAAACACCAATTTGGATGCAAGAGAAACTGCGTCGTTGTGGTATTCGCTCAATCGATGCGATTGTTGATATTACAAACTACGTAATGCTTGAGCAAGGCCAACCTATGCACGCGTTTGATCTAGCTAAGATCGACGGTGGCATTGTGGTTCGTATGGCTGAGCAAGATGAGAAACTGACTCTTCTTGATGGCAACGAAGCAAAATTAAACGACAACACATTAGTGATTGCAGACCAAAATAAAGCACTAGCAATCGCTGGTATCTTTGGTGGTCAAGAGTCTGGTGTTACTTCTGAAACAACTGACATCATGCTTGAGTGTGCATTCTTCGCACCTGATCACATCCGTGGTCGTGCACGTGCATACGGTCTACACACTGATTCTTCTCTACGTTTTGAACGTGGTGTTGATTCAACGCTACAAGCAGCAGCAATGGAGCGCGCAACACAGCTTCTAGTTGAACTTTGTGGTGGTGAAGTAGCTCCTGTTGTTGCTGTTGAATCAGAAGCTGATTTACCAAAAGCAAACACAGTTGAATTACGTCGTAGCAAGTTAGATGGTCTATTAGGTCATCACATCCCATCAACAGATGTGGTTGAGATCCTTACTCGTCTAGGTTGTGCAGTTGAAAGTACTGACACAGGTTGGACTGCAAGCTCTCCATCATGGCGTTTTGATATTGCAATCGAGCAAGACCTAATTGAAGAAGTAGGTCGTATCTACGGTTACAATAATATTCCTAACCAAGCGCCTGTTGCTGCACTAAACATGAACGATCACAAAGAAGCAAACCAACCGCTTAAGCGTGTTCGTGATCTTCTTGTTGACCGTGGTTACCACGAAGCAATTACCTACAGCTTTGTAGAGCCAGAGCAACAAAAACTGATCGTGCCTGAGATTGAGCCGTTAATTCTGCCATTCCCCATCTCAGCTGAAATGTCAGCGATGCGTCTAAGCCTATGGACTGGTTTGATCAATACCGTTGTTCATAACCAAAAACGTCAACAACCACGCGTTCGTTTATTCGAATCTGGTCTGCGTTTTATTCCAGAAGAATCAGCAGAAAACGGCATGCGTCAAGAAATGATGCTTGCTGGTATCATCGCTGGTACTCGTGGTGAAGAACACTGGGATATCGCAACAAACACAGTTGATTTCTTTGATCTTAAAGGCGATTTAGAAGCGGTTCTTGAACTAACTGCTAACGAATTAGCGTATGAGTTTAAAGCGGCTAAGCACCCAGCACTTCACCCAGGCCAAACAGCAGCAATCGTTGTTGATGGTAAAGAAGTTGGTTTCATTGGTACAGTACACCCAGAGCTAGAGCGTAAGTTTGGCTTAAACGGTCGTACAATCATGTTTGAAATCGAGTGGGACGCAATCAATACTCGCGTTATTCCAGAAGCTGCATCAGTATCTAAGTTCCCTGCAAACCGTCGTGATATCGCGATCGTTGCAGACGAAGCAATTGCTTCTGGTGACATCGTTGCTGAATGTCTAGCATCAGGTGGCGAGCTATTAACTAGCGCGAAACTGTTCGATGTTTACCGTGGTCAAGGCGTTGAAGAAGGTAAGAAGAGTCTTGCAATCGCACTGACACTTCAATCTGTTGAGCGTACGCTAGAAGAGGCTGATATCACTTCAGCTGTTGATGCTATCGTTGCTGCAATTGGTGAGAAGTTCTCAGCAACACTGCGTGACTAATATACTTCTTTTCTAACGAAAGAATATAAGATCCAGTACTGACATTTGTTGGTACTGGATTTTTTTTATTCAAAACTTAAGATTTATAAATTAATCTTGATAACACATTCACGCATCTTATGTGAAACATATTAACTCCACCTTATTAACGCTAAATCAGTAAAGAAATAGGCGCTTTCAGTATATAATCCTGAAACCACAATAAGCGTGAGTTTATGGTTATTTAGCGGCTAAAACTAACTACAACATAATCATATAGATGGACTATCTTCAAATTTATTAATAAAAGTTTGGCCTTTATCACAGAGTTAAAAACAGAGTTTTATCCTGTTATTTTTAAATATTTAGGTTTAGATATTATTTCAATAACTTAGCATGGCAAATAATAAGAGATTTCAGTAGATAAGACTTATAAACTTGATCTTTATCTCATAAATGCAGCATTAAATTTTAGAAAAAAGTTGGCGAAAATCAGTCGGTTGGCATACACTGTCATTAGTTAAACAATGCAGATGCATCGTACTAACTGTTCAGTTTCCAGTTACAGCAATGCTGTGACTCTGTCTAACGTAACTTGAGGGTAGTTTTTATGGCACTCACTAAAGCTGATTTGGCTGAGACCTTATTTGAAAAAGTTGGATTAAGTAAACGCGACGCCAAGGAAACGGTAGAAGTATTTTTCGAAGAGATTAAGCAAGCTCTAGAGAGTGGTGAGCAAGTGAAATTATCAGGATTTGGTAATTTTGACTTACGCGAAAAGAGTGAGCGTCCTGGACGTAACCCAAAAACTGGGGAAGATATTCCAATTTCTGCACGCCGAGTTGTAACATTCAAACCGGGTCAGAAGCTGAAAGCTCGTGTAGAGAATCTACCTGTAGAAAAATAGTCTTGCCATTTTAGGCGAACAAGAGAGAAGCCGTGTGATGCAGTTAATCACATGGCTTTTTTATTGCCTGTAATATTAACTCTATGAAGTGAAAGGTTTATACAATCGTAGTATAACTGCGTTGAATTATTTGATTGTAGAATAACGACTTATCGAAACTATTTCTGATCATTTACTACAGTGATTGGTATTATTCAGGTTGTTATCACATAATTGTTTTTAATTTGTTATTGTTTTGTTTTTGTAATGGTACAGTTTTTAGTATTAAGTTTTACTAAAAACAGGAAGTGCCGATGGATCGCATTGCATTTATTAAAGACACACTGGATTTCTCTACGCCAATAAAGAGCACAACTTGGTTATTAGATAATGGAACACAAGTTAATTATTTAGCTAGAGGAATCATCGAAATTGTTCCTAAAAATCCATCAAGTAAAGCAATCGTTTTATCTTCAGGCATTCATGGAAATGAAACCTCACCAATTGAAATCCTTAATGACATAATCAATGATATTCAAGATGGCTTGTTAGTATTGCAACATCCATGTTTGTTTATCTATGGGCACCCAGCAGCAACGCATCAACATATTCGATTCATTGATACCAATTTAAACCGATTGTTTTCACACCACCAAGCACCAGACGATGCTATTCAAGAAGTCGCTATTGCTAATCAATTAATGTCTTTTGTTGATGATTTCTATGCTAAATATTCTGAAAAAGAAAAATGGCATTTAGATCTGCATTGTGCGATTAGGCGTTCTAAACATTATACTTTTGCAATACATCCTTTTAATCGTCATTACCAACGCTCTGAGCCATTACTTCAATTTTTAAAACAGAGTCAGATAGAGGCGTGTTTATATTCAGACGCGCCAGCATCTACTTTTAGTTGGTACAGCGCAGAGCATCATGGAGCACATGCGGCAACGGTTGAGCTAGGGAAGGTATCCCGAATGGGAGAGAATGATTTCTCGTTGCTGAGTGGTTTTATTCAAGAGTTAAAGCGATTTATTTCTTCTTCAGATACGAATGCTACGGAACTAAGTAATAGAGAGATTGCGGAGTATCAAGTCACTCGAAGCATTATGAAAAAAAGTGATGAATTTGAGTTCTCTTTTGCAGCGGATTTATCAAACTTTACCTATTTTGAAGAGGGCGAGTCATTAGCTCTTGATGGTGTTGACCACTACAAAGCAAATAGTGGTGGTGAATCGGTTGTATTTCCTAACGCCAATGTAGAGATTGGCCATAGAGCGTGTTTGCTCGTACAAAAGTGTAAATAATATGCTTATCTGTCTTATAAATTGAGTCGATGAAGTGGAAGGCTTTACCTTGGACAGTAGCTTGATATGATAGAGAAAAAATAAATAAGGGCACAATTATGACAGCACCAAGCTGGGATCTTTCTATCGCATTCCAATCACTTCAAGATCCGAAATTAAAACAGACTATTTCTCAATTAGAGCAACAGATTGCCGATTTCCCACAGTTAGACTCTGATGCCACTGTATCGCAATTGCAGCACGCTATTTTAATGAAAGAAGCTATCACTGTGAATCTTGCAACCGTGGCCAGTTATGCAAACTGCATTGCCTCGGTTGATTCTGCGAATAACGAAGCAAAAGCCTTAGTTAATCACATGACAAAGCTAGGCTCTGCATTATCACAAGTATTCAGCCCATTTTTAGATAGTATCGTAAATTCACCTCTTGAACAGTTTGAGCAGATCATTTCAGAAAATGAAGAACTGAATGCGCATCGTTTTCTGCTTGAAGAAGAGCGCAAGCTTGTTGAAAACCGCTTAAGTGTAAAAGAGGAGCAATTGCTGTCTGCGATGAGTGTTGATGGTAAAAATGCATGGGGTAAGTTATACGATAATATAACAGGCTCTATGAAGGTCACATTGGAACTTGCTGATGGTACAGAAGAAGTGATGGGGCTGTCACAAGCAGCAAGCATTTTATACGGTAGTGATACCTTACGTAGAGAACCTGCGTGGCGAGCGATTCAACAAGGTATGAAACAGAATCAAGAGAGTTTCTCTGCCATCTTAAATGCGCTAGCGGGTTGGCGTTTAACGGAATATCAAAAGCGCAGTAAAGAAAAATTGGTTCACTTTCTTGAGCCAAGTTTACATGGCAGTCGAATCGAACAAACAACACTAGATAGTATGATGTCTGTGGCGAAAAAGAATCGAGAAGTAGGACAAAAAGCTGGGCGATTAATGGCCAAAATGTTTGGAACAGAGCAGCTAACGCCTTGGGATCAACTTGCATCAATGCCACCATTAGTTGGAGACGCTTCTAATTATAGTTTTGATGAAGCCATTGATATCATAAAAGATGCATTTTCAGGTGTCTCACAAGAGATGGCTGATTTTGTTGATGTAATGGTGAAAAACGGTTGGATAGATGCAGCACCACAAGAAACCAAACGTCTTGGTGCTTATTGTACAAAGTTTGCTGACTCACGTACGCCATTGGTCTTCATGACGTGGGGTAACAGCATGTCTGATGTGCTTACTCTTGCTCACGAACTCGGTCATGCATTTCATAACTGGGTAATGCGAGACATGCCATTGTGCACGACACGTTACCCAATGACACTTGCTGAGACAGCATCTATATTTGCTGAAAACGTAGTACGTGATGCTTTGCTTGCAAAAGCGAAAACCAAAGAAGATAAAATTGAAATGTTATGGGAAGAGTTGTCATCAGCATTGGCATTGACGATTAATATTCCTGTTCGTTATGAGTTCGAAAAAGCATTTTATGAGCAGCGTTCATCAAAAGAGCTTGGTGCCGAAGATTTATCTGAGCTAATGCGTGTCACTTGGGAAGAGTGGTATGGTGACTCAATGAATGAAGCGGATTCACTTTTCTGGGCAAGCAAATTGCATTTCAGTATTCCTGAAGTAAGTTTCTACAACTACCCATACTTATTTGGTTATTTATTCAGTATTGGTGTGTATGCACAAAGAGAAGCGAAAGGGGCTGATTTCTATGGAGATTATATTAATCTTTTAAGAGATACTGGAACGATGCGTGCTGAAGAGGTGGTACAAAAACATCTACAAATGGATTTAACGCAAGAGACATTTTGGCAGCAGAGTTTGGATAGAGTTAGTAACCAAATTGACGAATTTGAACGTTTGATAAGCGAATAGAATTGAACAGTAAATAATAATACCAATTCCATTAATTAGTTGTTCATTATTACAGGTTAAATCACTCAATAGTTGCGTTAAAAATTATTATTGTAGAATAACTACTTATAAGAATTTTTGCCTTGCTCTTAAGTGATTTTCCTGCGTAATAAATAGATCACCTAATTAGTTACATTGGTATAAAAAGCGCCTCACTGAAAAGTAGAGGCGCTTTTTTATCTATCAAACTTAAACTAACAGTAATTAGTCACGGAAGTTAGTGAATTGGAAAGGTTGACCAAAATCACCTTCACGAACTAATGCCATTACCGCTTGTAGATCATCACGCTTTTTACCAGTGATACGCAGTTGTTCACCTTGAATCGCTGCTTGAACTTTGATTTTAGATGCTTTGATTTCTTTTACTAATTTCTTAGCAATTAGCGTATCAACACCTTGTTTAAAATCGATGTCTTGGTAAAAATTCTTACCTGAGTGAACCGCATCTTTGATATCCATAGCACGAGCATCAACGCCACGTTTTGCTAGGTTACCACGAAGAATATCAACTAGTTGAGACAGTTGGAAATCATCTTCAGCTTTGATTTTGATGTTTTCGCCTTTAAGTTCAAAGCTAGCGTCAACGCCACGAAAATCAAAGCGAGTTGCAAGTTCACGTGTTGCGTTATCAACCGCATTCTTCAGTTCTACATTATCAACTTCAGAGACAATATCAAAAGCAGGCATAGTTTTAATCCTTAAATTAACGAGATGTTTTAATAGTATTCGATAACATGTCTAACATAGCCACGGTATCTTCCCAACTTAAACATGGGTCTGTAATAGATTGACCATAAGTTAGGTTATTTAAATCCGTCATTGGTTGGTTGCCTTCAACAATGAAGCTTTCAGCCATAATACCAACAACTTTATTGCTACCAGATTCGATTTGAGCACAAATATCTTTGGCTACATCAAGCTGGCGGCGGTGTTTTTTCTGACAGTTAGCATGGCTAAAGTCAACGATTAGGTGAGGAGGCAAATCAACATCCGCTAAACGTTGACAGGCATCTGTCACAGAATCGATATCGAAGTTAGGCTTATCATTACCACCACGAAGGATCACATGACCAAATGGGTTACCCGCAGTGCGGTAAACTGTCATACGGCCTTGTTTATCTGGCGAGTAGAAAAAGTGAGAAGCTTTCGCTGCACGAATCGCATCCATAGCAATTTGAATATTACCATTTGTACCGTTTTTGAAACCGACAGGGCATGATAATGCAGATGCCATTTCACGGTGGATTTGAGATTCAGTTGTACGAGCGCCAACAGCACCCCAAGTGATCAAATCAGCAATATACTGACCTGTGATCATATCTAAAAACTCAGTCGCTGTAGCTAAACCCAGTTTGTTGATATCAAGGAGCAGTTTACGAGCCTTATGTAAGCCAGCTTCAAGTGCGTAGCTGCCATCTAAATTAGGATCAGTAATTAAGCCTTTCCAGCCCACAATCGTGCGCGGTTTTTCAAAATAAGTACGCATAACGATGAAAAGCTCATCTTTATACTGTTCTTGAATGTTTGCTAAGCGTTGTGCGTAATCCAATGCTGCTTCTGTATCGTGTACAGAGCATGGTCCCACAACAACTAAAAGGCGCTTATCTTTGCCAGTTAAAATTGCTTCAACCTGCGCACGAGATTGCTCGATATGTTCAGCAACATCGTCCGTAATAGGGTGAGCAGTCGTAAGCTCAGCTGGCGTTGGCATTGGGCCTAGAGGCTGAGTACGAAGTTCATCTGTTTGAAATGGCATAAAAGTTCGCCTGTTAATTCTTTTTTAATACACACCGATAAGATAACGGAAAACGAGAGGGGATGAAACCCAAAACTTTTATTGTTAGCCACAATAAGTAAATAAAAGTTAACTTGTTGTATCTTTTGGACTTGAGTTGTTGGCAATGTATCGGTATGTTCACATTAATAACAACATAAATGGTATTTACGCGTTTACTGGAGCAAGCATGACAGACACAATTTTACCGACACTTAATCGTGTTGCGAGTTTACCTTCATATCAATCAGAGACAGACTCAGACGCTTCATTGTATGTATCTATTGCCGCACTTATTCAAGAACACTTGTTTTACCATCCAAAAGCGGTAATCAAAGCACCTGAAATGACGTCAATTGATGCTCAAAGTTTTGCTGCAATCATTGAAAGTGCGGCAGATGGAAAAACGCATTTTATTGATACACTAGCAAACGTGATTCTATCGAATGTTACTGAAGCGACAAAAGAAATCAAAATTGCATTTTCAGATGCAGATAGCGCGGCTTTTGCAGGTCTTCTTGCTGGCCAACTAGAAGAGAAAGAAGCCAATCCAATGATGGGAGTTCGAGGTGTGACTCGATACGCTTCTGACGCTAGCGCCGACCAATTTGCACTAGAGTGTGAAGTGATCAAAAAGGTAATTGCAAACACATCAGCAAGTGTGCAAATCGTCGTACCATTTGTTCGTAATTTAAGTGATGCTGCAACCATTATTGATCGTCTAGCGATTCAAGGCTTACCACGTGGTTTAGATAGTTTAAAAGTACACTTTGTGTGTGATGTGCCAGCTGCAGCATTAATGGCAGATAAATTACTGCAATACTTTGATGGTATGGTGATTAATGTTGATACATTAACACAGTTTACATTAGGCGTTGATAAGCAAAATGAAGCACTAGAACATCATTTTGATCCACAAAACGATGCGGTTATTCACCTTATTGGACATGCTATTCAATCAGCGAATAAAGCAAATAAGCCAGTGTTAACCACCATTGATGAACTGGCTCAAAACCCTCGTATTCAAGAGTTGTTAGAGCAACTGAATGTCGTAGATGTTGTAGTTACAGCGTAACTTAATGTTATTAAGTAGCAATAAAAAACGCCTTTATTTCGTTAAGCAATAAAGACGTTTTTTTGTATCATAGGCTGTTTAATTATTTTTCGTCAGATATCTTTTCTATATCAATAATCTTTGAACGGTTAACAATGATTTTCCAGCGGTGCAATTGCGTGCTGTAATCATCCATTGTTTCTCTAATGACCAAATTAATTAAATGACGTTTTTCAACAGATTCTTTACTGACTTGACCATCATTTAAGTGATAAATCTTTTGAGACCCTTTCTCCATTAAACGAGCGATAGGGCGCAAATCAATCAACATGGTTTCACGAGTTTGTTCATAACCACTCATGAATTTGGTAATGGCCATTTTAGTTTGACTTTTATAGGCTAAAACGACTTCTTCACGTTGTACAACACGGTGTTTACGCAGTTTTTGAATGTCAGAATCAAGCTCAGCAAACGTCATGTAATCAAGCCATTCTAATTTTCTTCCAACATAAGTATTACTTGTTGGGTCAAGGTAGCGTTTACGCCACTTAGGTTGTCCTTTACGTATCCAACGCCACATTACATCACGTAAGTCATCCTTAAATACTTCACGCATGGCATAGATAAATGAGACAGCAAATATGAAAGAGGCCGTAATTTCACCCAAGAAACCACGAGCTTGAATCACCATTAATGACACAAAGATCATGACCACAGCCGTCGCACCGCCTTTTACCATACGCTTAATATGTTTACCTAAAGCAAGGTTCTTTTCTTTAAGCACGATAGGGAATTCGATTAAACGACGCAGTAGACGCATTTTGTTTGACATACGAGTGATATCTTCCCGAGCTTTACGGGAGTTATAACTCTTATCTAAACGATGCAGATCTTCTTTTTCACAGAAATCGATAAGCTTCTCTTTCACTTCTTTATAATCTTCATTGCGTGGCATGTGCGCAATCAGAGAAAGGAACTTCTGCTCGGTGTACCAAGAAAGGTAATTGTCGATGTTTGCGTAGTAACGCTTTAGCGTATCGTCATAAGGTACGTTACGGCGTAACTTTCTAAGGATGTCAATTGCGAGTTCAATAGCATCTTCAACTTCCTCGTGCGTAATGTCGTCACGAGTCGTATCGCTTAGTTGTTGTATCGCTTTTTCTAATGCAAGGGCATATTGATAGGCGTATAAACTCAAACTTAAACGATATTGTTCGCTCGATAAACGTCCACGTTGTGCAAGGCGAGAGTGCACAAGAGGTAGGTGGTTTTTATCACTAAAATAGGTTCGTTGGCTTTGAATCGAGTTGTAATAAAACTCAGATTCAGAAATCATATCCTTGTTTAATCCAAGCTCACCAGGAATAAAAAGAAACATTTCTAGTTCATGTTGTTTGGATTCTTCAACAATATGAGAAATTTTTAGTGATAAGCCATCCTTCTTACCAACTGTAATCACAGGAAATTCCTATAAAAATGCTAATTCATACAGCAAGCATATCAGAGTTCGGGTATAATCACCGAGTATTTTATTTAGGAATTGAAGTAATGGTTAAAATTGGTCAAATCAACAAATTAGAAGTAACAAAAACCGTAGATTTTGGTGTCTTTTTAGATGGCGAAGATTTTGGTTCAATTCTTCTTCCAAGTCGTTTTGTTCCAGAAGGCACAGAAGTAGGCGAAGCACTGGATGTGTTTATCTATTTTGATTCAGAAAATGAAGTGGTAGCAACAACTGAAACGCCAAAAGCACAAGTGGGTCAATTTGGACTAATGAACGTGATCGGTACAAACAGTATCGGTGCATTTGTGGATTGGGGCATTGCGAAAAAAGATTTGCTTATTCCATTTAGTGAGCAACGTGGTCGTTTAAATGAAGGTCAATCAATCCTTGTTTACGTATACACAGATAAAGCCTCTGGTCGTATCGTAGGAACAACACGTTTCAACAAGTGGTTAGATAAGACACCAGCAAACTACGAGAAAGGTCAACAAGTTGATATCTTAATTGCTGAGCGAACGGATCTTGGTTACAAAGCCGTTGTGAATGGCGAGCATTGGGGATTAATTTTCCACTCTGATGTGTTTGGCAAACTGTTCATTGGTAAGCAACTAAAAGCATTCATTAGTGATGTGCGTGAAGATGGTAAAATCTCATTATCACTTCAACGTCCAGGTAAAGCACGTATGGATGACTTAAGTGAAAAAGTGATTGCGACATTAGAGAAGAAAGACGGTTTCTTACCGCTAAGTGATAAATCATCACCAGATGCTATTTTTGCTGAGTTTAGAACCAGTAAAGGCACGTTTAAGAAAACCATTGGTGGTTTATATAAAGCAGGCAAGATCACCATCGAAAAAGACGGTATTCATCTAGTTAAATAACGTTTTTACCCCAAAAAATAGCCCGTAACTATTCCTGGTCACGGGCTTTGGGAAACGGCTCATCGCGAGCCTTGCGCTAATAATAAAATGGAAAGCATTACCTTATTTAGCGTAGTTCAAGGGCTCATCCTGTCCAGTTTTTCTTCAATTTATTTTCTTCAATTAGATATCTTGATAATGGGTGATTTTATTACGTCCATTATGTTTTGAGTAATATAGCGCTTTATCCGCTTGTTCAATCACATCATCTAATAGTACGTTTGGTTTATTAATTGTCGTAATCCCAGCGCTCAGAGTAATGTCTTCATGAAGCGTATTATAGTTTGAGATTTGAGTACGTATTTGGTCGGTAAATTCAATGACTGACTCAATGTCATTATCTCGAATAAAAAGAATAAACTCCTCACCACCATAACGACCAGCTAACACATTAGGGTATTGAGCCATTGTTCTACCCACGATAGCGATCACCTTATCGCCAACCAGATGTCCGTAATTATCATTAATACGTTTAAAGAAATCGATATCCAATAAAATAATCGAATAGGGCTTAAATTTGTTATTACTGTTACTCGATTTTATGAGTGGCGATACCTTACTATGAAACGTCCCACGGTTGTACAAGCCAGTGAGATAGTCTCTATTAAGTACATTAACTAATTTTCTGTGGCGATGGTTAAGTAACAGCATCAAAATCAAGATTAAAGCCGTTAAGCTGATCACTAAAGTCAGTAAGCTATACAGCAATGTATTTGTTGGTTGATTTAATTCATCTCGAGAGATACCAGAAATGATCGCCCAGTCTAAATAAGGGTAATAGATAAACAACACATCTTTTTGGTATGTTTTATTATCTAAAGTAATTTGGTAAGTGTAATCCTCAATATCCATACGAGAATGATCATTTGAGGTGGTTTGGTGTTGATTCATTTGTAAATTGTACGTATGAGCAGATTGGCGTATCTTCTCTAACAATCCATCAGCGTGAGAGCCTATTAGATCACGAACATTTTCGCCTTCATAGCTAGGGTGCAACAGCAGATTGCCATTTAAATCGATGACATATACATAGCCAGTCTCACCATACTGGTACTTGTCTAATTTATCTTTTAATAAACTTTTATCAATAAAGTGAAGAAGCTCATCTTTATAAGCACTTGCGGATACGATCAGATCAGAGTCAGGTAAATAAACGGAGTAAGTGATTTTCTTTCTTGGCTTCTCATCCCCAGGGTTCGTCCATAAGTACTCAACAAAATTATCATTATTCCCAATTTGTTGTTGAATATGCAGGTACTGGCCTACATTACGACCCTGAAAAATAGGGTGGTAAAGCAAATCCCCGTTTGAGTTTAGAATGTAAGGATAACCGGTATCCCCAATTTTACTGTCGTTAATATAATTTTGTATGAGCCTTCTTTTTTGCTCAGCATTTAATACAGGAGAGTTTTGAATTTGAGAGATAAATTCAGCAGAGGTTGTCACTATGCCTTTTAAATAACGCTTGATAGATTCATTAAGTGCAGTGTCTACAATATCGTAACTGGCTTCAATTGAGTTATTGAATGCCTGAAAGGATGAGGTTTTGATCGTTTTTTCAACAGATTTAAAGTTTTTGACACTAAATGTAAGCGAAACTGCAGCCATTCCAACCAAGATTAAGATGATGATTGGCTGCAAGAACGACAAGCGTTGAAGACGAGATTGAGGCATAAGATAAAAATCCTTTTAACGGTACATGCAATTGTATTGGAAAGTATGGACTCTATCAATATGTTCTGATTTTATTCGGATTGAATGAGAAATAGACAAACGATTGATAATGAAAAAAAATTACTTGCAGACTGATTCTGAACTCGATAATATCAGCCTCGTTCTAAAGGAATGCGTCTGTAGCTCAGTTGGTTAGAGTACTACCTTGACATGGTAGGGGTCGGTGATTCGAGTTCACTCAGACGCACCATTCCTTCTGTTTGTTTTTGTCAAACAACAACTATTGATTTAGTCACAATAGATTTTATAGAAGATTTAGAACACAGTGCGTCCGTAGCTCAGTTGGTTAGAGTACTACCTTGACATGGTAGGGGTCGGTGATTCGAGTTCACTCGGACGCACCATTATTTAAACGAAGAAGCCCACCTAGTGTGGGCTTTTTTGTGCCTGCGATTTGTTGTTTTAAATTTAAAATACTAAATATGGCCTCAACTCCTCAAGATTCCCTAAGATAATCTGCTGTCCTTTGGGGTTCGAGTTCAATACATTGATATCAATATTATATGCGTCTAAAACATAGCGTACTAAAGCAGCGTTAGTCGTTATGTGCAGGTTTCCATTTTTCATACCATAATCGTTAGCAATGATCGCTGCTTGAGCTTCAGTTAATCTAGGGTCTGGCATTAATTCGATATAAAGCTGAGTGTTCCAAGTTTTATCTTCATCTTTTCCCATTACTATTTTATCGTTGATGTCAGGAATACCACGAATACGACTAAGAACAAAATCTCTGTAGTCTTTGGAATGCTCACAATAAGCACGAACATGCCAACGCAAAGGGGTACAGACGAGCGTATGTGGAGAAATAATTCGTTCAACTTCCTCGCCACCTTTCAAAGATGTGTAGCTTATATCGACACGTTTTTTCTCTCGAATAGCTTGAACTATCGAACGTAAAATATCGGGTGAGATATTCCGTGTTACGGGACGGACCATTGTCGTATTTTCAAAGCCCATATCAAGCTCATCAAAAGTTACCATCATGTCTTCAGTGCGAGATAAAACATGTAAGTACTCGTCTGCATGACCTCGTGTAAGCTGAGGAGTAAAGCTCTCACTGGGTTTATAGCCTTTTAAATGTTTGTCGTAAATTAGGTTATCAGGTGCGATATTTGCTAAATAACTGTTTATATCTTTTGATGCTTGTTGGCGACCAATACCAAAGCTTTGGATTAGATGATTGGTAGTCAACCTTCCTTCCCATAACGCAATAATCTCAATCATTCTGTATCGAAAAAGAAGATCCCATCGAATTGGCCATTTGGCCATAGTTTGTTTCCTGCCTAGTTATGCTACGTGTATATGTAATCAGTATTTACCTGTCGTTAATAGCGTCATATTGTTGTGAGTACAAATGGTAGTCAATAGGTCGATGGATACCTTCTTTAATTAATCGACTCAGTTCGCAATACCCATTAGGGTTTTATGAAATACTTGACATTATCTATATGATTAAATTGGATTTGATGAAATGAAGCTTAATCAATACCTCACGAAGATTTCACAAGGAAAAACGATAAATTTAGATAGGTTTATCTCCAGCATGCCTCATTCTGATTTTAATGAGTGGCGTAAAATATACAGTGCTACGCGTGTCCGTGGTGGTTATAACTTGACGATACTTGATGAGAAACGACATAAAGAGCTTTTTGAACCAGAGCTAAGTAATAGAGTTAGTGCATCTCATGTTGGGCGTTCGCATGATTTTTCGAGCAATTACGCACATATATTAGTTCTTAACCGCATCACAGAATCTCAGATTCCGTTTGTTGTTGTATCTAACCTTGAAGGTTACAAAACAGAAGGGAAGCTTATTGGTAAAAAGGCTGTTCTTATCGAAAATATTGAGAATTTTTATCGTTATCGGGAGTTTTTAGAGTTCATTGGTCACTCTTCGATGATAGATAGTTGTGACATTATTTTTGGTTCAGGTAATCAAATATGTCATCACTTGAATCACTCGTTTCTTTCCAGTTATGACGAACTTTATTGTGCTCAAGACGTAGAATTAGGCGGTTTAACAATATACAAAACGCTCAAAGCATATCTTCCTCAGAGCAATTGGCTAGCGCCTAGTGACTGGGAAGTTTTCAGAAATAAATTTAAGCTTAAACCCAAAAATAGTACCCATCTTGAGAAAGCCATACAGCTCGCTCGTGATCTTGAGTTGAACACAGAAGCGGATCTCATGAATCAAACGCGTTTTTTCTTAGAGCAAGAAGCTCTACTACCAGAATTATCACAGGACTAACTCATGTCTAATAAAGCAATCGATAACCTTTTGATCAGTATATCTCGTCTTGTAGCCGTAGATTCTGCGGGTGTTGCCATCGCAGAAATTGATTTGCGTGAAGGTGGAATACTGATAGGTGGCGGAAATATCGGTAAAACCTCAATCCTTAATGCAATAAGATTATTTTTATTGCCGGAAGAAAACTTTAAAGACTCGGCAAAGAAATTTGGGTTTTCAGACAAAGAAGGTAAATTTTATACTAACGATGAGAGTTTCGAGCACTATTTCCCAAGCAGTACTAGCTTTCTGATTTTAGAGTGTGACAATTACTTAGGTGGTCCTTTACCTCATTGCCAGATTCTGTATAGAGGCAATTCTGATAAGTTGGATTATCGTCGAATGTTTACCTCATTGCGTTATGAGCAGATTCGACATCTTTTTTGGGATGCAAATGCTGGAGAGGATGGAATTGGTGGACGAGTAGAAGATTTAAGTCCAACCAAAGTTCAAGCCTTCCTCAAGCGAGAAGATAAACATTTTAAGACACTTATGCGTTCGGCGGCAATTAAAGACGTGATTTACGCAAATCAACTGCTAAATATTGATGCAATGCGCTTTTGCCTCTTCCCACTAAGTACGACGAGCGATGCTGACGTCGATGCTTTTCGTGCATTAGTTCGTTTGCTGTTTGATATGAAAACCGGTTCTGACACAGTACGATTAGCCATTGCTAATATCATTGAGTCGCAGAAAAAAGAGCGTAAAGATGAACTCAACTTTGATATTGATGCTTTTATTGCGCATAACGAATCACTGACGCGTCGTGAAGAACTGCTAAAAAATATCGATAATTTAAGGCCAGAGTTTGAAGCACTGTCTGACAGTCATCAACAGTTAATGAAAAATAGAAACGCTGAAGATGAGTTAATGCAATATGCCATGATGGTGCAAAACCGAATAGGTAATGAAAACCAAGCCTTAGATTTAGAAAATACTCAACTAGAACAGATAGAAGTTAAAACGCGATCTGCTAATAAAAATTGCAGTGATATAACTGATAAACAGAAGAAATTAGAAGGGGAGAAGAAAGTACTATTTCGTCAGTATAAAAAACTCGATGAAATTGTGCAGAAAACTCAGCTGTTAGTAAATTTATACGATGAGTCAGATTCTCTCGAAACGATTGTATCAGGTCATAGACAGCATTTAACTAATAAAAATAACGAGCTGGAACTGAAACAAGATGCTGAAAAGCGACAGAAAGAATTGGATGAACTTGAAGAAGAGATTAAAAAGTTTGAAGAAATGGAACGTCGCTTTCAATCTTCAGTAAATAAGCAGGAATTTAAGTTATTTAATCAATTACCTAAATTTATTTGGGAGAAGGTAGCTGCAGTAAACTCGGAAGTGGCAGAGGCTAACCCTGAAAGAGAACTCACCTCATCAGAGAAACATGCGATAGAGTCTTTTACTGATTTAATTGAGGTTAATGGCTTAGGTTATGAGCTATTTGGTGTAAAACTGGATGCGATTTCTGTCGATGGTCGAGAGTCAGATCAAGTTAAGCTAGATAAAACTCGAGCCGCTCTTGAAAAGAGCCGTAAACGTGCAGCAGAGATTAGCGCAATAGGTAATGAAACTCGCCTGGAAAGAGTTAAAGCTATCACAGCACTTGAGACAGAAATTAATCGTACTAAGGCAGACATTGATCTGTTATTGGCCTTCAATAGTAATGCACAGCAGCTTAATAATGTCAGTGAGGAGCTTGACCAAGCTAAAATTAAAGAGCAGAGACTTGAAGAGCAACTTGAAAGTCAGAAAGTAGTATTAGCGCAAGAAAGAGAAGCATCTGAATCGCAAAAAATCAAAGTAGATCAAATTAAATTAGACCTAGAGACATTAGGTAATTATCACGTTCGGGTTAAGGCAGAGCTTCAAGCCAATGCTTTACCTACTATCGACTTTTCTGTATTGCCAGATCATACAGTAGAACTAAATGAAGAGAACTTACAACATCGTATAAAAGCTCTGCAAAATAAGCGACAAGCGAAAAATGAGATTGTTGAAAAAGTTCAAGGTTTTGTACGAAATCAGGTGCTTGAGAACGATGATAAATTGATGTCTGCTCATATTGAGGATGATCTACTAGATCACGCCTTCCAACAACTTCAGTTGCGTTATCGTGGCTTAGATGAAGAGTTCGATATTCTTCGTAAAAACTTTGTTGAGCATAAGCATTCAGTTCACGCCATTATTAATGAATTAAAAAATAATCGTGAAATGGTGCGCCAGTTTGAACAGAGTATTAACCGATCTTTTAAGGGTGTTGCTATCAATGATTTAGCAGAGGTCGAAGCAAATATAAAAGTGGAAGCAAGGTTCAGTGATTTAGTTAGTGAAATAGAGCACTTAGATACGCATTCAGACCAAAAAGCATCAGATCAATTTATTGAACGCCTTAAAGCCTTTAGTAAAAAGTTTTTCCCAGATGGCAAAGCAGCGCTGTTGACGATGGAGCAGATTGTCTCTGGTATTGCTTATCGAGTGAAAAAGCAAGGACAGACAGGCTGGGAGAGTAAATCACAATCCACCTCCACAATAATGCTCATCAATATCAAGTTGGTTGAAATTCTCCTTGGTAGATTAAGAAACAGTGCGTGTACAACTCAGTTTCCTTTAATTATTGACGAAGGCGCTTCCGTTGATAGCTCACAGTTTGATTGGCTATTGCCCAATATGAAACAAGCTGGGTTTAGAGTATTAAGTGCATCGACCAATTCAGCATCCAGTGAGATCATCTTTAAATTCGGACAACATTTCCGATTAGATGCGATGCGTACCGCAACTCCTTATAGCGCAGCGCGAACCATCGTGTTTACGGGGATGCCTGACAGTTTTATTACAGAAGGAAGCGCATTGGATAGAGAACAGCTTGATATGTTTGGAGATGCAGATGAGTGATCAACGGCTTCTAACTATTCCGACGTTTTCTATCATGCTTGAACATCACACCATTATGCGCGACATTATTCGTGAAATGGATGAAAAGAGTGAGCCTTATGTACGTGAAGCAACCTTTATTTCTAGGTTACATCGCTATATTCAAGGACAAAATAAAGATAAACAGAAACAGCTGCGCACAGCTTTCTCTACAGAGAACTTACTCGCTGCTCATATTTTGGTTGATAAAGATGAATTTGGTGGTGAAAGTCGACTGATCTTTGATCGTTCCGTGATTGGCGTGTTTCGACTATTTGACCGCAGTCTATTTCAGGATTTGACCGATGTAGCATTGAAAATTCAACTCGGAGGAATACGTTTATTATTAGCTAAACTTCAATCGAATACTTTGCTGTTTAGCGATAGTGATCTTGATTTTAAAGAATTGATAGATGAACTGTTCCATCGCTTGAGTGAGTTGTTAAATAGCATCCGTTTGAACTTAGTTAAAATGCAGATGATTAACCAAGAGTTGAGTGAGGCGAGTGAATTAGCCGCTAAATCAGATAATCCACAAGTTTTTTCGGTGTTACAACGAGAATCTATTGAAAAAATCTCGTTACTTTTGTCTAGGCATATTTTACCAACTCGACAGTTTCTTGATGAAAAAAGTCGTTTGAAAGATGGTCCTAACTTATTTGAATGTCTGCAAAGTTTGCGTAGCCAGTTTGAACACCACCAAGATTACCAACGTTCAACAGCAATGCTGAAATATGAGGTGAGCTTTAACAGTTTTCATTCACAAATAAGTAAGGTATCTCAGTCGGTTGATCAGTTTTTGGCTCGTTCAAAAAAACGCCTTAAACAGTTTAATGCGATTGAAATGGCATTTAGTGATCTTGTCAAAGAACTAGATGAGACAAGGCATAACCTCAAGCGTAGCCAGATTGATGGGCAATTTGCACGTGACAATGGCTCATTCCTTGGGTTAATGCAACAGGCAAGACCAAAAGTACTGCGTATTAGCAGTTCTGAAGCTTATCTTAATAACGTAGTCAGTGATATAGAAGCAAGAGTAGCTGATCAAGATTTGCTAGAAAATAATCGTTATGTTGATTTAATGAGCTCTAAAGATGATTCTACAGAGCGAAGACTAGAGCGAGCTGAATGTATATACAATTTGGTCAAGCAAATGAAAATGACAGAATATCAAGATTTAACACTTGCACTGCAACGGAGGCTCAAAGGTAATTTACCTGATTATCATTTTATTGATTTGCTAGAAGGGCTAAATTTTCTGATGCGTAGCAATGAAATGCTTGATGGTCATGCAGTAAAAGTAACTAATTTCCGTAATCGTATAGTTCAAGGCGATACTGCGTATTTATATCGTAAAATTCGAACAGAGAGAGTGACACAATGATGACAGCTTTTTCCCAAATAAGTATGGCTAAAAGCCAGCAGATTTACTCAACCTTTGTTAACGGAAAGGTGATCACAAAGCAAACTTATGATCTTTATCAGCAGAGCTTTATAGAAAGTACTCTCTATACTGAGTTGTACAATAATCTTGAGCATTTTACCCAGCTCTATCTACATATTGGTTACAATCTGAATTTTAACGTTGAAGGGGAGTTTTTCTATATCAGCCGTAGTGAGGCAGAAGAAGATGCAGATACCAACGCCACCAAGATTCAGGCAATATTATTGATTATCGCCCGTTATTGGGTAGATAAAGGTTTTGATCTAGACGATCTAACTACTCCGGTGATTGGATTAGGGCGCTCTGCACTAGAAGAAATTGCAGAACAAACTATATATGATGATATTCGACAGGCGCTTGGAATCGAAACGTGGGATAAGGCGCTAAACTATCTTGCAGATCGAAACTTTCTCTATCCTTGTGGTGATAAACACTATGTTTTAAGTTCAGCCGGAATGCATTTTTTAAATTTACATGTGGAGAAATACTCACAAGAGTAAATTTAAGTGATTCAACTATTGCTGGATGATCAGCCTTATTAGACCTATGAATTATATTTTATTCATGGGTTTATTTATTATGAGAAATTGAACGCAGGCATTTAGTTAAATTTAGCATAAAGTTGATGGAAAAACGCTAGAACATATATTGATTAAGGAAATTAAAAACGTCTAATCAATCGGAAACTTTTGCTTTTGGTGGAGGACGCGCATTATTTTAATGCTCTCTCCATCAATCATGTATGAAACAATCATTGATACTTCAGGAATAATGAGTAGTCGTCCTCTGATATTTTCACGTTGCACACCCATTTGAGGTTGATCTAACAAAGTCTCAACCTTCTGTTCGATGGTGTTATCTGTTCTTTCAGCGACATCTGGGTTAAAGTCGTAAAGAAATTCAAATATTTTTTCACGATCATTTAAAGACTCTTCTTCCCAAAAGATCATTTATCTTTGGCCTCGAATTCGAGCTTTACGCTCAGCCATAGTTTCTTTTGCTTCATTATGACTAATAAAGTTAGTTTTACCTGAATCGAATTTATCGAAAGCTAAATTCACTTGCTCAGTTAACCATTGGTCGTGAGATAATGCTTTACGCTGTTGCTCTGCCATTTGCTCTGTCAGTTCTCGGCAAGCATCACTTAGAGTACGGCCTTGGCTCTCAGCAAATTGTTGAGCTAATAGCTTAACTTCATCATTAACTCGGAATTGAATTCTAGTATCCATAATTTAGCCCTTAAAGTATGTGCGTACAAATGTTAGCACAATATTTAGTGGTCGCAACTAACAATCGGTTTAAGTACGACAAACACAGTGTTGTTTTTCGATATTAAAAAGTATCATGGAAGCGAACAATGCTGGGCTTATCCCATAAATAGATGAATCAATGGAAGTATTTCATCACTGACACACAATGTAATTAAGTTAATGTTGAGAATAACTATTTAATGAGCAATAAAATGCCATAAACTCAGCAGAATCAAATGATAAAACCATTTATTACTTGTGCATACATCTTATTTTTATGACAATACTCGAAAGTTTTTATCAAACAGATGAAGTTGTGAGAAAAGTATGAAACAGAAAAAAAGTATTATTCTGGTAGCGTCGCTAATGTCTTCGTTAGTTCTTACTGGTTGTGCGTCAAACGATGAGCTGATCGGACAACAAAAGCAGCATGCAGAACAAATTAACACCTTAGAATCAACAGTAAGTACGTTAGAGTCTCGAGTAACAACGTTAGAGAACGAGTTACAAGCTCAAAAAGAAACGGATAAAGATATTTACCAAGAAGTAAACAAGCTAAATACAGAGCAAGGTAAATTGAAACAGCAAGCACAACAACAAGTTGAGCAAGCAGATAAGTTCTACACAATCAAACAAGACGATACGCTTTACAGCATTTCAGTAGAGTTTGGTTTAACAGTAGATGAACTACTTCAATTAAACCCAAAAATTGAAAACCCAAGACGTCTACTTATCGGACAAATCATCAACATCAAATAATGGTGTTAAATGAATAACAAAAAAGCCGCTAATCAATAGCGGCTTTTTTTATGGTTTGTAGAAGTGTGGATTATCTTTCTAAGGCTTCTTTAATTCGCTGCATCGCTTGAATAAGTACTTCACGAGGACAACCTAGATTTAAGCGAATAAAGCCTGAACCTTCATTGCCAAACGCAATCCCCATGCTTGGAACTATTCCTGCTTCTACTAATTTACGCTCTAGTTCTTTATCTGTTAGTTCAAGATCTCGGCAATCTACCCATGCTAAATAACCTGCTTCTGGTGGGGTAAAGCGTAGCTCTGGCAGTTCGCTTTCAATAAAAGTTGCTAGGGTAGTAATGTTCTTTTGTAGATAGGTTTTCAGTTCATTTAACCAAGGCGCTGAAGTTTGATAAGCAGCAGTGGCAGCACACATCGCCAAGCTATTATAAACATCCATGCCGTGAGCGTCTAAACGGCGAACCAAACGTGCTTTTAACTCTTGATTTGGGATCATGAAATTAGAAATACGTACAGAAGATAAGCCGAATGTTTTACTCGCTGCGGTAGCGACAATCAGTTTTTGTTGCAACTCTTCTGGCAATGATAATGCTGAATGGTAAGTGTTATCTCCCATTGCTAAATCGCCCCAGATCTCATCACTTAACAACCAAACATCGTATTGATGACATAGCCCTGCTACAGATGTTATCTCTTCTTTTGACCATGCTTTACCGACAGGGTTGTGAGGGTTACAGAAAATCATCACTTTAGCACCTCGCTGAAAACAAGATTCTAAATGAGCAAGGTCGATAGTGTAGTTTCCTTGCTGCTCAATTAATGGGTTCTCAACTAATACGCGGTCATTAAATTCAACGATTTTACGAAACGAACCATAACCCGGTGTTTGCATTACCACTTTGTCATTGGTTTCAGTCAGTAGCTGAATTGCCATTGAAAGTCCTGGTAATACGCCATGTACGGTGGTTATCCATTCTTTTTTAATACCAATGTCGTGCTGCTCTTTATACCAAGCGATAATTGCTTGGTAGTAGTCATCATTACGTTCAGCATAACCAAAAATACCATGGTCAATGCGGTTATGAAGCGCTTCTAATACGTGTGGTGGCGCTTGAAAGTCGTAATCAGACACCCACATCGGTAATCGGTCTGTACCATCTAATCCGAGCTTTTCTTTCATGAAATCCCATTTTAATGAGCCTGTGTTACAGCGGTTGTGAATGCAGTCAAAAGAAGTTGTCATGAGATAGCCTTATTTTACGTCAACTGGAGATAGTGAGTCGTTGTCTTGAGTTACTGGTGCTTTTGCAATACCAAAGCCTGTGAAACCATAAATGATGGCGAAAATCACGCCTGTGTAACATTGAATTGCCCATGGTAGGTAATCAAGCGTTGCTACGCCTAGTGTGCTTGCCATGTAAATACCTGCTGCAGTCCACGGAACCAGTGGTTCGATAATGGTGCTGGCATCTTCAATGGTTCTTGAAAGGTTTTTTGTATCTAATCCCATTTTGCGATAAGCGTTTTGAAATAATTCACCTGGGATTAAGAGTGCAAGTTTGCCATCAGAAGTTGTGAGTACCACAGTAATGGTTGCAATCACAGTTGATAGAATTAGCTGACCAGTGCTGTGAATAAGATGTAAGAAGCGACCTAACACCACATTTAATGCACCTGTTAGGCTCAAAATACCCGCGAAAGCAAAGGCACAAAATACAAGAAGAATGGTGCTCATCATTGAGAATAGACCACCACGATTAAGCAGTTTTGCAATATCAGGAACTAAACCATCTGTTGTGTGACCGTTGGCGTTCAGCATATCGATATTGAAACCATTAACAAACGCTTGTAGTGCTTGTTGTAAGCTGAAACCTTGTAGAAATACACCGATAAGTAGAGCAAGAGCAGAGGCTGCAAGCATAAGAGGAAGTACTGGTTTTTTAGTTAATGCACCCCATAAGATCATGATTGGTGGTACGATTAATAGGATATTAAGGTTATATAGGCTTTCTAACCCTGCAAGAATATCTAATACTTTTTGAGGCTCGCTTACATTCGCAATATCACCGTATTGACCCGCAAAGAAGAAGACAACAGAAGCGATAACAAAGCCTGGTAGCGTTGTATAAAGCATGTGTTGGATGTGCTCGTATAATGTAGTGCCAGAAACAATAGGGGCAAAGTTTGTTGAATCAGAAAGAGGGGATATTTTATCACCAAAGTAAGCACCAGAAACCACTGCACCAGCAGCGGCGGCCATTGATACATCAAGACCGGCAGCAACACCCATTAACGCAACACCGACCGTACCTGCTGAGCCCCATGAAGTACCTGTACACACAGAAACCACACTGGTAACAAAGAATGCGGCGATTAAAATATATTGAGGGCTAATAACTTTTAATCCCCAGTACACCATATAAGGAATCGTACCACTGATCATCCAACTTGCGATTAATCCACCAACCGACACTAAAATTAAGATTACTGGCATTGCTTTCGCCAGTTTTTCAACAATAGCATTCATTATTTCATCCCAGTTGTATCCCATTTTATAAGCGATAAAACCGGTGAAGGTTGCTGAAGTAAGCAGTAGGGCTTCAATTTGTAGACCAAATAGGCCGTATCCAATAGCAAGTAGACCAAACATGACTGCAATAGGTGCTATTGCGAGTGCAAATGATGGTAGAGGCTTTGATTGTGTCATTTTGTATTCCTCGTAAACAGATGTAGGGTTGTTTTGTTTTTATGAGGTCATAATAAGAGTTCTATTAATTAGAATATGAGATACAGGTAACGCACCCATGTAAGCGCTTACATGGAGTTATTACCTAAGATGTTCATCACACTTTTAGGGCTTGTTTATCTGAAAAAGGTATAACGGTTTGTCGCTCGACCAAGCTGGCATTAAAGCGATGATTAGATGGTGGAACATAGCCAGTGTTTTGTATTTTTAATGCTAAATCAGCAGCATAGCTCGACATTTCATCAATAGGGTTGTGCATTGTGGTTAAGCGTGGGTAGAGGTATCGAGCCAATAAAACATCGTCAAACCCAATAATAGAAATATCGTCAGGTACACGAATATTGTTTTCATGTAAATTAGCCATTAAACCTGCGGCCATTACATCGTTAAAGGTAACCACAGCAGTGATCTCTGGGCATTGAGCCAATAATTGTTCACCAGCCAGTTCTCCACCTTGTTCGCTAAAGTTCTGATTTATTATCCAGTTTGGTTCAATAGTAATGTTGGCTTCTGCCATGGCATCGCGGTAACCGTTAAGTCGCTCTGTTCTGTCTTCAATAGGAAGATCACTGGTGACACAGGCGATCTTGCGATGACCTTGTGAAATCAAATGAACCACAGATTCTTTGGTGCCAGCTCTATTATCAATATAGACAGAGCGGTTTGATATTTGTGGAATGGTACGGTTAAGCAATACCATCGAAGGGAGTTGAGCGCTGTATCGTAATAGGGTGGCATCATCTAGCATTTTTGCGTGAACCACCATGGCTTCACATCCTTGGCTTATCAAAAAATCCAACCCTTCTTTTTCTCGCTGTGCATCATGACCTCCGCTTACCACGACTAATTGGCATTTATGTTTACGTGCGACTTCTTCTACGTGTTTGGCTATTAGGGCAAAGAAAGGATCTGCTAGGTTGCCGGTTAATAATCCGAGGGTATTATTTGTTTTTTTAGCTAAGGCGCTGGCTCTTGCATCTCGTTGATAGTTGAGTTCACGAATGGCACTTTGTACTCGCTCAAGAGTCACTGGCTCAACATAAGCGGAGTTATTGATTACGCGGGAAACGGTAGCGGTAGAAACTCTTGCTAACTTTGCAACGTCACTGATTGTCGCCATGATTACTACTTATGGTGATTAACACTAAGTCGAAGTGTAGCGTGGATTTTTCGATAAAGATGTTAGAACTATCAAATTCTGTGGAGCATACCGCTTATAATTACCTTACTATCAATAGTCTTAAATATTTAATACATCATTCATTTATCTCATTGTATTATCTGATTGAGCACAAGGGTGTGCAGTATTATTTAAGGTTGGATATGTTTAAAAATAAATTAGCAGTGTTATTTACGTGTTTGTCTGTTTTTTCTTTTTCGGCTCAGTCAGGGAGTTTTGATACCGTTACGTTAGGGAGTAAAGGTGGGATCCAAGATGGTAATTTAACGGCTTTTTTAATTAAAAGTGAGGCGGATTCTAATTTTGTTATGCTTGATGCTGGCTCGGTAGTGAATGGGCTAATTGTTTCAGAGCAGAAAGGAGCTTTTAAAGATATTATTGTGCCAGACAGTTCGCCTTACACCAAAGTAGGTTACCTATTAAAGGATAGGATTAAGGGCTACTTTATCAGTCATGCTCATTTAGACCATGTTGCTGGTTTAATTATCTCTTCTCCTGATGACAGTAAAAAACCGATATATGGATTAGCAGCGACAAATAAAGATCTCATGAAGAATTACTTTAATTGGTCAGCATGGCCTAATTTTGGTAACAAAGGTGAAGGCTTTAAACTGAGCAAATACAATTATGTGGATCTTCAACCGGGTGCTTGGAGTTCGATAGCTGAAACAACAATGAGTGTGATGTCATTGCCTTTATCTCATTCTGGTGGGCAATCTACGGTCTTTATTCTAAAAGACAGTGAAGGGGATGTATTTGCTTATTTTGGTGATACAGGACCTGATGAAGTAGAGAAAAGTTCGGCAATGAAGACTGCATGGTCTGCTTTAGCTCCTTTTGTAAAACAAGGGAAGTTAAAGGGGATTATTATTGAAGTTTCTTTTACCAACGAAACCCCAGATAAATCTTTATTTGGACATTTAACGCCAAACTGGTTGGTTAAAGAATTAAGTGTGCTTGAAGACATGAATGGTAAAGGCTCTTTAAATGATCTAAATGTAGCCATCAGTCACATCAAATACAGCTTAAAGAACAGTGAAGATCCTAAAATTATCATCCAAAAGCAGTTAGCAGAAGCAAATAATCTAGGTGTAAACTTTATTTTTCCTGAGCAAGGTGATTCACTGCAGTTTTAAAAAAAGTCATTGTAAAAATGGATATGGTCAATATAAAGACCATATCCATGCATTTGTTTCTTATCTCTTAAATCGTCGTCTCTACCTTTTTAAGCACGGCGATCTCATTGGGTACATCAATATTATAAATATGCCCTTGGTCAGTATAAATAGTAAAGCCCGTTTTATGTGGGAATACTTTATCGACTTTTCCAGGTAATTTTATATTTGTTAAACCAGCACCAAGCTCTTTAAATCCCCATGAGTTAAGGATGAAGTGGGGAGAGGATTCTCGCTTTGCTTTTTCTGTTAATAAATAAGCGCCTTCATTTGATGTGAAAGAGGTAACACTATCTGGAGATGCTTTGATAAATGCATCAGAGAACCCTACATGGCTCGGTCTATTTTGGTCATAATAATAATATTTAATATATTCACCAAATTGTATCTCGGCTGCAATATCCCATATTCCTTGCCATGAAGTAATATCACCATCTTGTCGTATGGTTGAATACCCGTTTGTGTTTGTTTTTATATCTACGATATTGGTTAAATCATTTGCATGGTTAACTTTATCTGAGTAAATATTACCTCCACTGAAGATAGTTCCCCATGTAATAACATCACCATCAAGAGTTAAGGCCGCAAAAGAACCAGACGCGCCAACGATTTTTTTAACATTGGTCAGTTCAGTATCTAATTTATGCTCAGAGTGTTTTTTTTCTGGTGAATAATACGCAGGAATAGACACTTGCTCATAACCTCGGCCACATACTGGATCATAAGCCGGTTCATAGTCAGGATCATATATATCGCTTGAGTCATAGTTTGGTTCATCATTTTTTACAGGTACACATTTCTTACTGGCTTTAAAGTAAGTTTGCTCAAAACTATAATAATCATAGATGAATTCACCGCCTTGAGTTCTGCTTCCCCAAGCACCAACGGTTCCATCTAGTCTAAGAAAAGCAAAAGCACTATCATTTGCAATAATAGTCTCTACATTTTGGCTAACTAATTCGCCTTGTGCTTTTGCTAGTTTTCCCCATCGATATAGATTGCCTTGATCAGTTAAAAGCGCGTAGTTACCTTTATAATCGTATTTTAGCTCTACAAGATTCTTTATATCGCCTTGTATATCACTGCATGATATTTTTCCGCTATCTTCAATTAAGCAAGCTTTGTCTTCTTCAGTTTGAATAATAGTACTGCTTTCACTTGTTAACATATCAATACCATTATCGATAGTTAATTTTTTAGTTGTGCCTTTAGTACTACCAATAATATAAACATTGCTTGTATTGGTTAATATTGAAAAATAGTTATTTGCAGAAGTGACTTTTTTAACTCCTTCAGCGTTGATAGCATCAATTAAATCAACATTATCTTTTATTTTTGGACCCCAAAGGTAGAAGTCACCATTATTTTTTATACCAGAGAAGGCATTAGCATGTGCATAGATGGCGATAAACTGATGATTATCCATTGATGGGATTTTTTCAAAACGTCTTTCTGCTTGATAAGCGTATTCACCATCAAGGATATGGTTCCATTCTATAACTTGACCGGTATTAAGCAGAGTCACTTTACTATAACTATTTTCCACTTGTTGAATAGGAAATGCCTTAGTAAATGTTTTTACGAATGGCTCAGTTACTTGTTCTTTATAATTAAGTTGAGCAGATACAACAATAGGCGAAAGGTGTTCATTTTCTTTCAACTGATATTCACAATCATTTGAAACAGTAATGTTATCTATCGTCCAATTGCAAGATATGGTTTCTGAACCATCAGTAATATTATCTGTGGAAAAGACGACTTTTAAGTGATCTTGGTTAGAGTAATCATTTATTCTATCTGGGTAAATAATTGACTTTAAACTGATGCCATCAAGATTTACGTTTTTTTCTGGCGTTGTTACATGATTAACTACGGCTTTATTGTCGGAGGAGCTGTCACCACCACACCCAAATAAAGATAAAGCAAGCAAAGCAGTTAAGATATGTTTCATAATATATAATTCTATTTTAATTAATATAAATATATGTACTGTTTTGTAATCAAACAGCGTTATTATCGACATGCTACATTAAGGCTATTATTTATAAGTGCCTTTTAGTGAATAGTATTTTATAACTGAAATGAATGCTAGATATAAATCACTTAACTTAATGAATGTAAAAGTAATTAAAAAATGATAATACAAAACATTTTGTATATTTAATTATTAAGAGATTTAAGAGCAAGGTGACTACTATTGAATTCATCGTGAGGATAAATCTTTTATTAGAGTGAATACCTCTGACGATAGTTTAAAAATGTGATATCTTTCACAGAATTATTTTGTATGGAGAATCGTTTTGAGAACTGAATTAAACACTAACCAAACACCAAAAGGGCAGCTACTTCTTCGAACTCTTTCTATGCCAGCAGATACTAATGCTAATGGTGATATTTTTGGTGGTTGGATTATGTCTCAGCTTGATTTAGCTGGTGCAATTTTAGCTCAAGAAATCTCTGGTGGACGTATTGTAACGGTTTCAGTATCTAGCATTACGTTTAAAAAACCAGTGAAAGTGGGTGATGTGGTTTGTTGTTATGGTGAATGTACAAAGGTAGGACGAACGTCAATGTCGATTGATTTGGAAGTGTGGGTTAAGCCCATTAAAGAAGACGAAGTAAGTCACCGTTTCCAAGTGTGTGAAGCAACCTTTAATTACGTAGCAATTGACTCAAACGGAAAACCGCGCGCAATTCCAAAGCACTCTTAATGGAGATTGGTCTTAAGTAGAGCTTACACATGCAAGGGTGATCTCTGTTTAACATCAAAAAAAACAGCCTGCTTAATGAAAATTGAGCAGGCTGTTATTTATCTATAATAGGTTATCTATCATAGGTGTAGTTTATTATGCTCAATCACAAGTAGTGATACAGAGATAAACACAATATCTTTAAATAAAAAGAAGTTGGTTGTTAATACGCCATCAACGACTTTCCATGTATTCGGCGTGGTTGCTAAGAAGCTAAGTGTCGCAATAAATGTAAGTAAGGCAAGGATCCCTGAATAGTAACCAATTTTAGGGTTAAAGAAGCCAGCGATAAGTCCTATTGCAATCACAATTTCAGTCAAGCCAATGATATTAGATACCATTTGTACTGACATAAATCCGTATATCCAGCCCATTAAAGGGTGGTTTGCAACTAATGGCTCGATAGCTGCCGCTTCTGTTGGGGTAAATTTAAAAATACCTATCCAAAGTAGGGTAAGTACGATACCAAAGACCCCAATTTTATAACCTAATGACGTTTCTTCTGAGATGGCTTTACAAGTTTGAGTATTCATTTTTATCTCCTGATTAATAAACTAAACTGTTTAGTTTAATTTATCGTTTATTTTGATACTGTCAATCAATTTTTGAACTAAACAGTTTATTTTGCTAAAATCACAGCATTAATGGAGAGTGATGTATGAAAGAAGAAAAAAGAGTAAACGCACTTAAAAAGACAATAGAGCTGTGCGCATTACATGGTTTTCATGGTACGAGCATGGATAAAATTACCGCGGCGACGGGGTTATCTAAAGCGACCATTTATAAATATTTTCAATCTAAAGAGAACTTAATTGCTAATGCATTAGAGCTGTTTAGCCAACAATCTCTTTCTCATGTTCAGGCTTTGTTTGAAAATACAGAACTGACATTAGAAGAAAAAATTGCACTTCGTTTTGAAGGCCTTGCTGGGTGTATTGATATTGAATCATTTAATGGCTGTTATTTTCAATTGGCGTACAGTGAATACAGCAGTGAAGATCAAGGTATTACAGAGGTAAGTGCGCAATATAAACAACGCACACAAGAGCTCTTAATCGAGTTATTTAAAAGACACGATATTAAAGATGCAGAGTTAAAGGCTAAAAAAGCAGGACTAGTTTATAACGGGCTATTGGTATCGTTACAGTTAACAAAAGATGCAGAGCTGATTGAACTCGCTCACCAAATGTTTTTAGGTATTATCTTTAAATCTGAATAATGTTTTACGTTTTTGTTTCATAGGGAATGAATCATGAAAGTTGCACGTTTAGATCATCTTGTTTTAACGGTTAACAGCATTGAAGTGACGAGTCAGTTTTATTCAAACGTGCTCGGAATGGATATCGTTACCTTTGGTGAGGGCAGGGTTGCCCTTACTTTTGGTGAGCAAAAGATAAACCTTCATCAATTAGGAAATGAGTTTGAACCTAAGGCGGCACAGATTCAAAGCGGCAGTGCTGATCTCTGCTTTATCACTCATACGCCCATTAATGAAGTTCAAAGCCATATTGAGTCACAAGGCGTGGCTATCATTGATGGTCCAATTCAACGAACAGGAGCGCTAGGCAAGATAATCTCAGTCTATTTACGAGATCCTGACGGTAATTTAATTGAACTCTCCAATTATTTGTGACTCTTAATTAGCAAGAAGCAGTACTTATCTCTCATAAGCATTTTCTTAGCATATACTTAGATCGTGTAGCGATAATATTAATCATAAAGGTTGACTTAAACTGAAATTCGACTAAATTAAACTAAACGGTTCAGTTTAATTTAAGTAAATCAGTTTGCTGATAGGGGAAGTCGCAATGAAACCAATAAAAATCACATTATATCGCTGGGCAGGCAGTTGGGGCCCATTCAAAGTCAATATTCCATGTGGAGAGTGCACTTTAACGAAAGATATTCTTGAAGATACATTTAACACTGAGCTTGCTGGTATTCCTATTGAGCTTGAAGTGAAAGATTGGTTGTCTTACTGGTGGGAGCCGTTAAAACTTAAAGCATGGCATGCACCGATTATCATTGTTGAAGATAAAGTGATTAGCCAAGGTGAAGCATTAAATCGTGGTGTTTTAGTTCAATCGGTTATAGCTCAAGTTGCTAAGCGTGATGATATCAAAGGCAATGTAGTGTTTGGTAAGGCGACGTGTCCATATTGCATTAAAGCGAAAGCCGCATTAGATGAGGCGGGAGTTGACTATATTTATCACGATGTGGTGAAAGACAGTGCGGCTTTATATCGTATGATCCCAGAGGTTAAAGCCATTATTGGTGAGAAAACGCCAGTGACGGTACCTCAAATTTGGTTGGATGGTAAATACGTAGGTGGTTTTGATGAGCTAAGTAAAATCATGAATACCAATGTAACAACAGGAGAGCACTATGAATAAGAAACTAATATTACTTGTCGCTCTTTTGATCTCGTTTTCTGTGGTTTATTTTAATTTTGGACACTTGTTAACGTTAGATCAGGTAAAAGCATTCCATCAAAACGTGCAAAATGACATACAAGCCAATTTGTTTGTATACAGTGCCGTTTATTTTATCTCTTATGTTGTTGTTACGGCTCTGTCTATTCCTGGTGCTGCGGTTGTAACTTTGCTTGGCGCTGCATTGTTTGGTTTTTGGTGGAGTTTACTACTGGTGTCGTTTGCCAGTACCATTGGAGCAACCATTGCGTTTTTAAGCAGCCGTTATTTGTTAAGAGAGTGGGTTGATAGTAAGTTTAAAGATAAGCTGGTAGCGATTAATGACGGTGTGGAAAAAGATGGCGCATTCTATTTGCTGACATTACGCTTGATCCCTGTGTTTCCGTTTTTCTTAATTAACTTACTTATGGGGTTAACCAAAATATCGTTAGGTCGCTTTTATCTGTTTAGTCAGCTAGGTATGTTACTGGGGACGATGGTGTACTTAAATGCAGGTACGCAATTATCAGAAATAACCTCGTTGTCTGGATTAATTTCACCACAAATTTTAGGTTCACTCGCCTTACTTGGTTTGTTCCCAATTATCATTAAATTTATTATGGGACAGATCCAAAAGCGCCGCTCTCAAGTAAAAGAGTAGTCGATAGAGAGACCTATCCCACAATCTTATCTTTTGGTGGGCAGAATCATCTCGTAATCGTTATATTTATCAATTAAATTAATTAAGAAGAAGCATTTTCCCCAATGCTTCTTTTTTTATTTTCGGGGGCATGATTAAGGTTTAGGAATGAAGCTTAAAAGCTTGGTATTGAGTATTAGCGCCGTCTTGCTATCTGGTTGTGGAACCATGGCAAAACAACAAGAATATAATGCAGATTTGATCATCAATAACGGACAAGTATTAACCGTCAGCGCTGATATGGAAGTGATTGATGATGGCGTTGTGGTGGTTAAAAACGATAAAATTATTGCTGTTGGTGGCGAAAAACTACTAGAGCAATATTATGCACCCAAAAATATTGATGCTAATGACGGTATTGTGATGCCAGGAATGATTAACGCTCACAACCATCTTCCGATGATCGCATTTCGTGGTTTAGGTGAAGAAGGCATTTCTAATCGTTTATTTGCTTACTTTTTTCCATTAGAAGCGCAAAAGTTAAGTCGTGAGTTGATTTATAATGCCACTAAGCTCGGTGCTATCGATCTAGCACAAAGCGGCGTTACGACTTATGCCGATATGTATTATCACATGGATGAAATGGCTAAAGCGACCAAAGAGGTTGGGTTAAGAGCCGTATTAGGTGAAACGGTTATTAAGTTCCCTGTGGTGGATGCAAAACAACCATATGGTGGAATTCAATATGCGAAGTCATTTATTGAAGAGTATCAAAACGATCCGTTAATTACGCCAGCTTATGCGCCTCATGCCGTATATACGGTAAGTAAAGAAAAGCTTCAAGAGATCAATCAGCTTTCAGAAGATTACGATGTACCTGTTTTAATCCATGTTGCTGAGTTTCCAAATGAAGAGGCAAGAATTAAAGATCCAACGAAAGCGACATCTCCTGTTGAGTATCTAGAAGAGATTGGTGTACTGGACGAGCGTATGGTGATTGCTCATGGCATTCATTTGTCTCAATATGATCAAGCGTTATTAAAACAAGCGGATGCGGGAGTGGTTTATAACCCAATGGCGAATGCGAAAGGGGCAACAGGCATTGCTCCGGCTTGGGATATGTTTCGTGCGGATATGCGAGTTGGTTTAGGAACGGATGGACCAATGAGCTCAAACCAAGTGGATTTATGGCGAACCTTAAGTTATGCCGCAAATATGCAGCGCTTAAAAAACTCAGACAGAACCATAATGATCCCGGAACAAGTGATTGAAATGGCAACCATTGGTGGTGCAAAAGCATTGCATATGGAAGATGAGATCGGTTCTTTAGAAGTCGGAAAGAAAGCGGATATCATTATTGTTGAAACTCAATCAGCGAACATGATGCCAAGTTATGATCCATACGCAACATTGGTTTATCAAGCCAACCCAAGTAACGTGGATACAACGATTGTAAATGGCAAAGTGGTCATGGAGCAGCGCCAGATGAAGACGATTCAATTAGATGATATTCGACAAAGTGTTAAAGCGTTTGAATCAGATATCGCCGATTTTGCAAAAGAACTATCTAAAAAAGCGATAAAATCCAAAAGTTTGATGGATTAGTTTTATACAAAAAGCCTGATTTTTAGATGTTGAGTCAGGCTTTAAAAGATTCTCATATTTTGGATAGAATGAGACGATCGATTCCCTTATTATTCGACCTTAAATCGATTGTCGGATAAATAGGGTGTTTAAGTATTTATTGTTAGTAGGTGTACTTTTCAGCGGTACTTCTTTTGGTCGTGAATTGTTTGAAAAAGAAGCTGAGAGCAACAAAGATGAGATGTATCGAGTTCAAGCTTATGCTTTCTCATCTATGCCTGATCTAAATTTCAAAGTATGCAGTAGTAATATGCTGACACTATATAAAATAGAAGATACGTATTATTTAGTGACTGACTTTACTACCTATGAAAATGCAAAAGACATAGTAAGTTCTTTAAGAGTAGAGTGCGGATTTAAATCATGGATCCGACCTCAAGCGATGGATTTGTCATTTACTCAGGATAACCGAGCTTACTAAAAGGATGGGCAAAGGCATTTATTTACTTTTGCCCATTTTTATTTACTACGATTGGTATTAGATAAGATTAAACTTAGTCCATACTTTAGAGCGCCAACGGCGAGCCATGATTATTCCACGAACCCATTCATCTGCTGCAAGTGCGAGCCATGCGCCAAGTACACCAAGTCCAAATTGAACGCCGAGTAGATAAGTTAAGCTAACCGCCACTCCCCACATACTTAATATCCCTAATTGAACTGGAAATTTAATATCACCAGCCCCTTTAAGTGCGGATATAAAGACAAGGTTAAATACCCGTCCAGCTTCCACTAAAATAGAGCCTGCAATTAATCCTGCTGTTAAAGTTATGACCTCTGGATCTTGTGTGAATATATCGAGCAATTCATAACGAAAGAAAAAGACGATACAAGTAAGGGCAACAGAGACAGCAAAAGAGACTAAGAAGTAGAGCTGAACTCGTGTAAGAATCTGTTCAATCCATTTCTTTCCTACGTAATAGCTGGTTTGTATTTGGCTTGCTTGACCGACGGCTAATGCAAAAGCAAAAGAGACTCGAGCAATATTTTGGGCGTAAGTAAAAGCGGTTAACGAAGCGGTACCCATTCTTACTACTAAGTAAACAATGACCATTTGTGACAAGTTATATGAGAGCATTTCACCTGCATTCATTACCCCAATATGCATGATCTTTTTATAGGTTGTTTGAGGTATTTTTTTAAAGCTCATCATTGGCAGCGCAATGTGTTTTCTATGGATCATTATCCATAAAATAATCGTATTAATGACTTGGCTAAACGCAGTCGCAACAGCCACACCCTGAACACCATAAACAGGCAATCCAAAAGGTTGATATAAAGCACAGTAGTTACCAAATATATTAAGTCCACCAGTGAGAAGATTCACTATCATTGGTGTACGAGAGTATCCATTACTGCGTAATATGGTAGATAAGACGATACCAAGGGTTACGGTTAACGTGAAAGAGCCTGTAATAATCAAATAATCGTAGGCAAAAGTTGCAACGTCACTTTCTAGTCCATACATGATGACAATAGGATTTGCGGCAAAAAAGGCAAATAAACTGAGGCCAAGTCCTAATATCCCACCAAGCACAACACTGGCTACTGCAACATCTGTTGATTGTTGAGTTCGTCCAGAACCGTTGTATTGACCAATAAGAATGCCAGTCCCGGTACTCACCATCATTGAAATGATCATTAAAAAGAAAATGATTTGAGAGATAACCCCAATAGCAGATACTGCCAGATCAGAGTAGCCACTAAGCATGAATACATCACTGGTACTAATGGCTGTACGCAGTAAAATTTCCACCAGAATCGGCCACGCTAATGTCGTGATCTGCATTCGGCGTTCAATAGGATTGCTTTTATCAAGCATAGTTTGTCCTTAAAAAAGGGAAGAGAGGATGCTCTTCACCATACAGCTAGGAAGGAAATATAAAGGTGTCTACTTTGACGAAATTCATTCTCCCAATCTGGGAGCTGGAACTCATTTTTGGATAGTATATTAATTCACACAATTATCTATGAAAATAGTGAGAATAATTGGTATTAACATCGAATTTTAGGTATGTCTTTCCATTTGGTTGTGTATTGCGGGGTGAGCATTTCTCGTTTCATTCCCCATTGGGTATTTATCCCTTGAGCGCCAAGAAATAGGGTATCAGTGCCGTATTTATGATTGATTTTATCAAAAATAGTCATTAACTGATTATTGTTTGGGGCTGGGTTTAATAAATCGAATTGCTCATGTCTTCCATCAAGTAAATCTAATAAACCAACACCCACTTTATAATAGCGAACATCTGGATGAAACAACTCTTTAGCGATGCGTGTGACCACTGAGGTTATATGATTTACATCGGCTGTTGGGTAAGCAAAGTGGTGAGTTGCACGTCCATTGACTGGTTTATCATCATGAGGTGAGTTTGAAGCAAAGCAAAGTAATGTTTTGCATAATGAACCTTGTTTTCTGGCTTTCTGTGAAGCAATAGCCGCATGTTTTGCTAACGCTTGTTGTAATGCATCAAGATCGGTAATGCGGTTTCCCATACTACGAGTTGAAAATATTTGTTTTTTATCTGCACGAGCAACATCCCATGATTTACATGGCGTTCCATTTAACTCTAATACAATACGTTCAACTTCAACGTTGAAGTTTTTTCTCACTAAGCCGATTGGCATATTGGTCAGTTGGAGTGCTGTATGAATACCCATTTGATGCATACGTTCAGAGAGTTTTCGACCGATCCCCCATACTTCTTCAACAGATAAAAGGTGGAGTGCATTTAAACGTTCTTGTTCATTATCCAATACACAAACACCATGATAGCCTGCGAACTTTTTGGCTGCATGGTTTGCTACTTTAGCCAAGGTTAATGTGGTTCCCATACCGACACAAACCGGTAATCGACACTCTTTCCATACGGCTTTACGTAGTTGATTTGCATGTGAACGTAAACAAGGTATTGCGGGAAAGCTACGTTTAAAAGAGAGAAAGGATTCATCAATGGAATAAATATGTTGCTCTGGCGCAAAGCGTCCAATTACTTCCATCATTTTAGACGACAAATCAGAATACAATTCATAATTAGACGATAGAGCAATAACGCCTTTTTCTTCACATTGTTTTTTTATTTGAAAGTAAGGTTTAAATTTAGGTATACCTGCTTCTGTCGCTTGGCGATTGGCTGCGACAATCATGCCATCGTTATTGGATAACACAATAATAGGGCGGTTACGCCATTCAGGACGAAAGACTTGCTCTGCACTGCAATAAAAAGAGTTAGCATCAACCAGAGCAAACATTATGATTGGCTCAGTAAATAACTTGGACGGTGGCAGCGAATAGAGCGAGTAACAACGCCCTCAATGGTGAAGGTATCGTAATCATTAATGGGAACGGTTTGATATCTTTCATTGGCTGAAACTAATAAACGACGTTGTGTATCCAGTATTTTACAGACGAATTCACCATTAAAATTAGCGACAATAACATCATTGCTTTGTACTGTTACATAGCGATCGACAATGAGTAAATCACCATCAAAAATGCCAACCCCTTGCATTGAATCACCACTGGCACGTCCAATAAAGGTTGAACTTGGGTGCTCAATTAATAATTCATCGAGATCAAAAGAAAGCTGAGAATATTCAGCAGCAGGGCTTTCAAAGCCACTAATACCAGCACTGGCGTGAAGAGGAATTACATTCATAAAATAACACTGTATATAAGTACAGTGTTATTTTGGGTGTGAATGAATAAAATAGCAAGTGATTAGATACAAAATATCGTTAACTGCTTACTTTATAACAAGGCATTTTTCTTCATTAATTCTTTATCTACGCCTTTTAGCTTCATTTCATCCATAATGAAGTTAACCGCATTTAGCAATTCTTGCTCGCCTTTAGGTACTAAATAACCAAATTGGCTTTTTGTGAATGGGTCGTCACAGCGAGCCGCTTCTAATCGCTTATCTGTTGCTTGATAGTAAAGTGCTTCTGGTGTTTCGGTTACCATTACGTCAACTTTTCCTGTCGCAACGGCTTGAGGAACATCAAGGTTATTTTTATAACGTGTGAACGTTGCACTTTGTAGATGAGTATCAGCAAATATCTCGTTAGTACCACCAATGTTAATACCTAAACGAGTGCTTGATTTGTTGACTTTATCGATGGTGTTATAAGTTTCAGCTTTTCCTTTTGCAACAAGGAAGCATTTACCAAACGTCATGTAGCCTTGGCTTTGTTCAGCATGCAGCTGACGCTGTATTTTACGTGTGATGCCGCCCATTGCGATGTCGTATTTGTCAGCATTAAGATCGGGAATGAGGTTTTTCCATGAGGTTTGAACTAACTCTAGTTTTACATCTAGCTGTTCTGCTATGTATTTAGCAACATCAATATCATAACCAGAAAATTGCTTACCATCGAAAGAAGAGAAGGGCTTATAGTCACCCGTTGTACCGACTCGAATAATTCCGGCTTCTTGGATTTCATCTAAGCGATCTGCGTGAGCTGTGAAGGAAGCGGCAAATAGCACAGATATGCATAAAAGTTTCTTTTTCATCATCAAATCTTTTTGTTTATTAATTTAACTAACAAACTTATCACTATTTTGTAAATAAACAGATCAAACCATTCTATAAATAACGATAAAAAAACATGAGTGAGACATATTTCAAGTGGATGATTATCATATGTATTGATCTAATCTATTTGAATGTCATCAAATGTAAATAATATGGATTAATTGTTATTGAGGAAATGGAGTAAGCCTTTGCCATACAAGGGCTGCTCTGGTTTTTCTTATTAATCTGAATTACTATTCTCAGCTTTGTTTCAACTGTGTGATGTATTGATGACAGTTTTATTATTCTTACAGATTGGCCTTATTATTGGAGGCCTAACGTTCCTTTTTATGCTTGTATCATTATGGCTTAAGAAAAAGGACTCAGAAAAAGACACTAATATATGGGCAGTTGGTCTAATTGGTGGTTTTGCAAACTTTTGTGACACTCTTGGTGTCGGAAGTTTTGCCATTAAAACGGCTGGTTATAAGCAGTTTAATTTAATTGATGACAAAGTATTACCTGGCACCTTGAATGCTCAAGCAACCATGGCAACGGTTTTTCAAGCATTGATTTTTCTTACCGCTGTTAATGTGGATTTAACGACGCTATTGAGTTTAATTATTGCTGCATGTGTTGGCGCAACCGTTGGTGCTCGATTGGTATCAAATTTTGATCGCCAATTGATCCGTTTGATTATGGCTGGCGCTTTACTCGTTGTTGCATTGCTGATGTTTGCTGGACGCTTAGATTTATTTCCACTAGGTGGGGAAGCGTTGGGATTAACTGGCGAAAAATTGGTTATCGGTATTATTGGTAACTTTATTTTTGGTGCATTAATGACGGTAGGGATTGGTTTATACGCGCCGTGTATGACGATGATTTACTTGTTAGGTATGAATCCACTAGCAGCATTTCCAATTATGATGTGTTCATGCGCATTTTTATGCTTCTTCTCTGCTGGTGGCTTTATTAAGCAGAAAGCGGTGAACTCAAGAGCATCTTTGGTGGTGGCGATTACAGGACCGATTGGCGTGTTAATTGCGGCGTTCATTGTTAAGTCTCTTGATGTCGATATGCTTGCTTGGTTAGTGGCGTTTGTGGTTCTTTATACAGCGGTTATGATGTTACGTTCATGGCAGCAAGGTCGAGTGACGAATAAAGCACTATAAAATGCGAGTTTCTGTCACATAGTTATTGGAGATATAAAAAGTTCGTGGTATTTTCCACCTACCAATTATTTATGGATTTTTTATCATGCCAAAGGCAAGTGACATCAAAAAAGGTTCAGCAATTGAACACAACGGTAAAGTATTTTTCGTTAAAGAAATCAGCAAGCTAACTCCAAGTGGCCGTGCAGGTGCAACATTGTTCCGTATGCGTATGTACGATGTAGCAACTGGCTCAAAAGCAGACGAAAGCTTCAAAGCTGATGACATGATCAATTTAGCTGACTTTAGTCGTCGCAGCGCAACGTTCTCTTATGTTGATGGTAATGAGTATGTATTCATGGATTCTGAAGACTACACTCCATACAACTTCAACAAAGAAGCGATTGAAGAAGAACTACTTTTCATCACTGAAGAGACTCAAGGTCTTCAAATTCTTATCGTTGATGGCGCACCAGTAGCAATCGAATTACCGTCTGCTGTTGATCTAGAAATCGTAGAAACTGCTCCTTCAATTAAAGGTGCTTCTGCAAGTGCTCGTACAAAACCTGCAACTATGACTACAGGTTTAACTGTACAAGTTCCTGAGTACATCGCAAACGGTGAGAAAGTGAAAATCAACACGACTGAACACAAGTTCATGAGCCGTGCTTAATCGCTTTTAGATAGTATTTTTTAATACTGTTAAAAACATAAAGAAAAGGCCAGCTATTCGTTAATAGCTGGCCTTTTTTATGTCTTTGTCTCGTCCTGAAATGTGTTTACACATTTAGGACTTTTATATGACAAATCAAGAAAAAACAAAGAATAAGCGAACTCAACGCGATTATTCATTAGGCTTTAAATTGCAGCTTGTTACCGCTATAGAAAAAGGCGATATGACCTATAAACAAGCTCAAAACATTTATGGCATTCAAGGTCGCTCTACCGTACTTACTTGGTTAAGAAAACACGGTAAGATGGACTGGTCTCAATCACCTAAAATTATTATGCCTAAATCACCGAAAGCAAAAGAATCACCTGCACAAAAAATTAAACGTTTAGAGCGAGAGCTTGATGATGAAAGAATGCGTAATTTATTACTTAATGAAGTAGTAAATATCATGGACGCAGAGCATGGTGCAGGCCTTAGAAAAAAGTATATTGCCAAGGAGCAAGAAGTCTTCAAAAGCAGAAAATAATTAGCTTAGAGCGAGCTAGTCAGCTACTTGGCATTACAAGGCAATGTATATACCAACAAGAACGTAGAGCTTTGAAACGTGCAGTTGAACTTTCACCGGTTAAAAATATGGTGCAAGAAATTCGTCGATATATGCCTCGTATTGGAGGTAAAAAATTATATTTTTTACTTAAACCAAAATTTATCACTCATGGCATAAAGTTAGGCAGAGATAATTTCTTTTCTTATTTAAGGAATGAGCGTTTACTAGTAAAACCTAAGCGAAGTTATACAAAAACTACCTATAGTAAGCATTGGATGAAAAAACATCCTAATTTACTTAAAGAAGTAATACCTCAAGCTCCTGAAGAGATATTTGTTAGTGATATTACTTAC